>DATETJ010000007.1 GCA_035283685.1 Candidatus Bathyarchaeia archaeon | reverse complement strand
CAGCGACTTTAAAACCAACGAGTACCGGGAGTTGGAGGGTGGAGCGAAATACGAGATTGAAGAGGCTAATCCGATGTTGGGTTGGCGAGGTGCCAGCCGATACATCAGCAAGTGGTATGAAAAAGCGTTCCGTCTTGAATGCAAGGCCATACGTAAATGTCGAGAAGAATGGGGACTCAAAAACGTCTGGGTGATGCTGCCAGTAATACGCACTCTATGGGAAGCCAAGAAATGCCTCGAAATAATGAAGGAAGAAGGTTTAGAGCGTGGCAAGGACTTTCAGATTTGGTTCATGGCTGAGACACCAGCCATCGCCATAGTGGCTGACGAGTTTTCAAAACTCTGCGACGGCTTCAGCATAGGATCAAACGACATGACCCAAGGCGTGCTCATGATTGACCGCGACTCCGAACGACTCGGACTAATGGGCTACTTCGACGAGCGAGACCCAGCTGTAAAACGCATAATCGCTCATCTTATTAGAGTGGCGCATCAAAACGGCGTAACCGTCTCCATCTGCGGAGAAGGCCCATCCAACCTGCCAGACTTCGCAGAATTTCTTGTGCGCTGCGGCATCGACAGCATCTCAGTAAACAACGACACAGTGGTGCGCACACGCCAGTTGGTTGCTAGCCTCGAACAAAAGATTATGTTGGAGCGACTGAGTGAATTGCGGGAAAGAAGCTTAGGACGAGCGTCAGCGAAGACTAAACGCCCCGAGTCAGAATGGACGCCAGAATGGGAAGAATAGCCGTCGATACTCTCCTTTTCAAAAACAAAAAGGTAGACTTCCTTGAAGTCGTCAATCTTCGACTTAGAAGAAACGAAGCTGAAGGCTGAAATAGAGAAGCGAGGCGCCAAGCGGGTTCTGATTCAGCTGCCCGAAGGCTTGAAACCCGATGGCCCAAGATTAGCCGCCTTAGTTGAGAGGGCTGGTGCGTTAGCCATTGTTTCAGCCGATCCGTGCTATGGCGCTTGCGACCTTGCCGTGCAAGAAGCTGAACGCTTGGACACAGATTTGATTGTTCACTTTGGGCACAGCAAGATTGCGTTCACGCCTGAGCGTGTGCCGATTCTTTACATTGAAGCCAAAGCAACGCCAAGCCTGAAAAGCGTTGTTGCGAAGGCTTTGCCTCTTTTAAAGCCGTGGAGACGGATCGGTTTGGTCACCACAGTTCAACATGTGGACATGCTTGGGGTGGCTAGAGAGCAGCTTCTTAAGGCTGGGAAGAGCGTGGCTGTGGGAGATGCAGATCGTTCAACATACGCTGGGCAGGTTCTCGGATGTGATTACAGCAACGCCCACGTTGTCGTGAACGAGGTGGACGCCTTCCTGTTCATCGGGGGTGGACGATTCCACGCCATAGGCGTAGCCCTAGCGACGTCTAAACCAGCTGTAGTCGCCGACCCTTATGAGCAACGAGCTTTTTCCGTAGACGCTGATGTTCAAAAAATAAGGAAGCAACGCTGGGCAAGCATTAAAGAGGCGAAGAAAGCAGAACGTTTCGGCGTCATAATTGGACTAAAGAGTGGGCAAAAGTGGATGGAAAGGGCGTTGCAGGTTAAAGAAAAGCTGGAAAAAGCGGGAAAGAAAGCAACATTATTAGCGTTGCGGGAGGTCACACCTGAAGCGTTAATGGAGTTTCCAACTCTGAACGCCTTTGTCAACACGGCTTGCCCAAGGTTAAGCTTGGATGACGCCACCAAATTCCATAAACCAGTATTAACTATAAACGAAGCCCTTGTAGTAGCTGGAGAACTTACATGGGAACAACTGGTCAAAAAAGGCTGGTTCGAAGGCTCGACCTAGAACGTTTGCTCCAATCTGTTGAGACTCACCCTTCTCCAAAGGCTTTTCTTGAACAATACACTATTCCCGTGGACGTCGCGGCGGACATGTTGTTCCAAGCGGCCTACGCACATGACGACGTTATAGAAAAGACCGTTGCCGATTTGGGATGTGGCACAGGAAGACTCGCGATAGGCGCTGTGCTCCTTGGGGCTAGGAAAGCAGTCGGAATAGACATTGACAGAGTCGCGGTGAAAACTGCCAAAAGCAATGCTGAAAAACTGAAGCTTCGAAAGAAAACCAGCTGGGCTGCAGGCGACATCGATGTTTTACACGGATGTTTCGACGCGGTTTTGCAGAATCCTCCTTTTGGCGTGCAGAAGAGAAGCGCGGATAGAAGGTTTTTGCTGAAGGCGTTAGAGCTGGCGCCTGCGATCTATTCGCTTCATAAGAGTGGAGAGGGCAACCGTGACTTTATCAAAAGGTTTATTGAGAGGCACGGAGGAAAGGTTACGAGCATATTCCAAATGAAACTTAATATCCCGAGAATGTTTAAGTTTCACACCAAAGTCAGACATGAGGTTGATGTTGACCTATACCGAATAGAACGCAGTTCAGGAGAGTAGTGTATGGCTCCAGCGCAGTCTAAACGCAAAAGTGGACAACTCGTGGTGCCAGGCGACCGCCTAGGTGTGATCGAAGAGTTTACGCTTGGCCCAGGAACCTACGAACAAAACGGCACAATTTATTCACTTACTACAGGCAGAGCCTTGATGGATCTGCTTAACAAACAGGTTTCCGTGTTTCCTAAGGTTCATGTGTCCAACGTTCCGCATGTGGGCAGTTCAGTGGTAGGCCAAGTGTCAGACGTGCAGAGCAAGCAGGCAACCCTACGCATTTTCCAAGTGGGCGACCGCCCCCTGAGCGGGTTTTTCAGCGGTTTGCTTCACATCTCGGATGTGAGCCAACGCTACGTTGAGAGCATGTATGAAATCTGCAAGGCCGGAGACATTGTGCGCGCTCGCGTTGTAAGCGAGAAAAATCGAGTTTTCCATCTTACGACCAACGACAAGGATTTGGGTGTGGTCTACGCCTTCTGCTCCCGTTGTGGCCAAGGGTTGGCGCAGAAGAGGTTTGTCATGCGTTGTCCCGATTGTGGCAATTCTGAGAGACGAAAAACCGCTCAGGATTACGGCACGGGTGAAGTCTAAAATGGACATCAAAGTTCTGAAGAAGACTCCGGATGAAATGCGCATCGAAATCCTGGGCGAGGGACACACATTCTGCAACGTCCTACAGAAAGTCCTCCTCGAAGATGAAACCGTTGAGATAGGCGGCTACAGAATCGAGCATCCATTAATTTCCAACCCAGTAGTTTATGTGAGAATGAAGGAGAAGCGCAAACCCGAAAAAAGGCCTGAAACCGCCCTAAAAGAGGCGGCTGAGAAAATCCGGCATCGTAGCCGAGAGTTCCGAACCGGTTTTGAGAAAGCGTTGAAAGAATGGCAAACGAAATGACTCGTTCCGTGCCAACTCTGAAAAGCTACGACAGTCTGCAGGAGCTGATGTTGGACAAGGATTTAGCCAGCTTGGGCGACGCCTATGTGAACTTTGTTTATTCTTTAGCAATGTCGCAGAAGCATGGACATCCTATGGGAGCTAAAGTCAACAATCAAGTCTTAGCCGATGCAGTTGAGAAATCTGGAGTGCGTAAGTTGTTGCCCCATAGGGTTGACAAGCACATGCGGGGAAACGCAGCCGAAGCGCTGTTGGTCTTTGCTTGGCTTCAAGACATCCATGAATTTGAAGACTGCATCCAAACGTTAAGTAAAGAAGACAACTTGGCCGAGGCATTTGCGGTTCTATTGCACGATGTTTTAGAAAAACTCGGCGCAGAACATGAACACAAATAGCCACAAGAAGGTTAGACCAATCAAGGTTCGAGAGGTAAAACCTGAGATTCGAGTGTTAGGCATAGATGACGGCGTATTTAAGCCACACTCAAAAGATATGGTTGATGTTGTAGGCGTAGTTTTCAGGGGTGGGTACTGGCTCGACGGCTTCATGCACACAAAGGTTCAAGTGGACGGTATGGACGCGACCGAAAGACTAGCTGAGATGATAACCCACTCGCCTCATTATCCTCAGCTACGCGTAATCATGTTAAACGGCGTCACACTGGCTGGCTTCAACATTGTAGACATTAAGGAACTGTATGAAAAAGTGAAGCGGCCTACAATAGCGGTTACCCGAGACAAGCCCAACTTCAAAGACATAAAGAAGGCGTTGCAAAATCTGCCGGAAACCGAGAAAAGGTGGAAGGCCATCGATAGGGCGGGCAAAATGATTAGAGTGCGAACTCGCGAAAGACAGGATCCCATATATGTGCACGTCGCTGGAATCCCCGAAGAAACGGCTGAGCGAATCTTGAAGAGCACATCTACTCGCAGCAACATCCCTGAAGCCCTACGCGTGGCACACATCATCGCCTCTGGATTAAGACATGCATAAGGTTTAAAAGACTCGACATTAACGAACTGGGTTCAGACTTCAACTATATGGGGGCAACTGTCCCATGGAATTTTGTCCAAAGTGTGAAACAAGACTTGTACCTAAGAAGGGCAAAGAGGGAACGAAACCCAATCTTGTAATTGTTTGTCCAAAATGCGGCTACAAGAAGC
>DATETJ010000006.1 GCA_035283685.1 Candidatus Bathyarchaeia archaeon | reverse complement strand
CAAATGCCATATATGTCGAGACGCTGTCTCGTTGGGGCGAATTTTGAGGTAGTTACAACCCTTTTGACTATTTCTCGTGCTGTGACATCGTCTAAATCCTTTATGTTGCCGCATCGCAAGCATACCAAGTTGACGTGAGGTTTCATATAGGAATCGAATCTCGCCTGGCTTTGAGGAAAATTCAGCTCTTGAATCAGATCCAATTCTTCGAGAACCTGGAGGGTCTTGTAAACTGTCGCAAGGCTGACTGTCGGGTGCACCTTCTTGACTTCATCGTAGGTTCTCTGCGCGGTCGGATGATCTCGACTATGGAGTACAAATCGACAAATCGCTATCCTCTGTGGAGTAGCTTTGTATCCTTTCTTGTGGAGAGCTTCTATCAGTGCTGCGTCTGATTTTTGATAGTTGTTCATACCAATTATTAGATAATAACAATTCTTAAATAAACCTTGGGATTCACATGACATCATAGACAAGGAGACGTTACGATTTATGAAAGAAAAACATCTGACAACAAATCAGGGAGTCCCAGTTGCTGACAACCAGAATTCACTCACAGCTGGCGAACGTGGACCTGTTCTTCTGCAGGATGTGCATCTTATCGAGAAGCTCGCGCACTTCGACCGTGAGCGCATTCCCGAGCGCGTGGTTCATGCAAAAGGAGCCGGCGCGCATGGCTACTTCCAAGTGTACAAGACCATGGCAAAGTACACCTGCGCGAAATTCCTTCAAGACCCGAAGAAAAAGACGCCTGTCTTCGTCCGTTTCTCCACCGTAGTAGGTTCAAGAGGATCTGCCGATACGGCTCGCGATCCCAGGGGTTTTGCCGTCAAGTTCTACACCGAAGACGGAAATTACGATCTGGTAGGGAACAACCTGCCAGTCTTCTTCATACGAGATGCCATCAAATTCCCCGATATGGTGCACGCCTTTAAGCCTGCTCCTGACACGGGTTTCCCCACAAGCTCGTCGGCTAACAGTCGTTTCTGGGATTTCATTTCGTCGTCTCCTGAATCCACTCACATGATCACCTGGCTCTTTTCCGACCGAGGAACAGTCAAGAGTTACAGGAAGATGGGAGGGTTTGGCGTCAACACCTACAAGTGGGTGAACGCTGAAGGCAAGGCCGTCTATGTTAAGTACCATTGGAAGCCCAAGGCAGGAATAGAGACAATCGACCGGCACGAGGCCACTAGCCTAGCAGGCGAAGATCCCGATATTGCCACCCGAGACCTGTACGAAACCATCGCCGCAGGAAAGACAGCAGAATATGAATTGTGTGTCCAAATTATGGAGATTGCCGACGAGTTGAAACAGGACTTCGACCCGCTTGACGCCACAAAAACTTGGCCTGAGGACAAGTTCCCGCTTATGCCCGTGGGCAACATGGTGTTGAATCGCAACCCCGAAAACTTCTTTGCTGAAACAGAGCAAGCTGCTTTCTGTCCGGCTTCTGTCGTGCCAGGCATCGATTTCTCCGCTGACAAGCTCTTGCAGGGCAGAATCTTCTCTTACGCGGACACGCAGCGACATCGCTTGGGTGCCAATTACCTGCAACTTCCAATCAATCGACCGAAGATATCGGTTAACAACAACCAGCGCGACGGAGCCATGCAGTACGCACCCTACGGCGGAGGAACAGTCAACTACGAACCTAACACTCTGGCGGGCGGAATGCCACATGAAGCATCAGCTGCGCCGACTGAAAATTACTATATCAAAGGAAAAGTGATACGGCAGAAAATCAGGTTGACCAACGACTTCCAGCAGGCAGGCGAACGCTACCGTTCGCTGAGCAAAGTGGATCAAGAACACTTGATCGATAACATTGCTGATTCTCTGGGAAAAGCTGACAAGCCGATTCAGGAACGCATAGTAGCAAATCTCAAGAAAGCTGATCCTGAACTCGGCAAGCGTGTGGCAAAGGCGCTCATACTACAGTAAGGACAAAAGAATTAACCCGCAACGAGGCTACATGTTGAAAGTTTGGCTAAAACCCTGAGAAAGCCGTTGCAGTGTTCTGACAGTCAGACAGTTTTAATAGTCTTTGCTTAGATATTGCACAAGCGCGCAGCGACGTTATGCTGGGTCTTGCAATGGCTGCTAATGCAATGAAGTGGCTGGCTCCAGTTCTCGTGAGATTGTTTCCAGTGGTTGAGCCGTTGACGCCTCGTTACGTCTCTTACTACATAAGGAGATATTTGAGAGATTGGAAGAACCGCGATTTGATCCTTGACTATAGAACAAGAGCTAGAAGGCTTGGAAAGTTCCACTATAAAATCGTTGTTGATCTGTATCTGACGCCTAATCAGACTAGCAGAATTTTGAGGCAAAGGTTGTTTCAAG
>DATETJ010000005.1 GCA_035283685.1 Candidatus Bathyarchaeia archaeon | reverse complement strand
AAACGCTCCAAAACAATCGCAACCCCGACTACGATCGCAATTTCAAGCAAAGTTAACAGATAGGGGACGTGGGAAAGCAGGTCATCCAAGAAACCCATGACTTCTATCTCCAGTCAAATTCAGGTTCAGAGAGCACTTATCCCGCATTACTATTAACCTTTACGAAACCGAACACACTTTAACCCAGCATCTCGCCAGACCGATTCATCAAGCCACTATTCGCGCGCTAAATTATGATGGCGACTATCAGCATAATAACGAAAATGTTCTTAAATTGAGCCAAAAAAATCTGCGGCGGAGTTACCCTTTTTTCGCTTCTTTAACTCATTGTATCCAAACTTCAGCAGTCTCCGCTCAACTTCTTCGTCACTCAAGCCTTTCAGGTCAGATTGTAAAGCACGCAGAACCTCTTCAACTTCCATCGCATACCATGTTGAATTCAACTTAACCAAGCCCTAATTCTGCTTGCCTAATTAAAAATCATTTGTAAAACCCTAACCGAATTCGAGTCCAACGCAAGTACAAACCGTGCACTGCTTAGAACAAAAACGTTTATGTGGCGTTCGTTGCCGTTATCTCGGCTACCACTTTGACGAGTCCCTTCTTAATGATGAGGTAAGAAAATGCACGAAAGGCAAGATATTCGAGGAAAAAAGTTTGAAAATCGTCGCCGTTGAAGTGTCTAGAGTGCAATGTTCTTCAGATACTTGTTCCATACGAGTGAGGCAAGGTACCCTGCGGCTGCCCCATTCAAGGTTCCGCCAACTAGGATTGCGGTTTCTATCAACACGTTCCTAGGGAACCAACCAAAGACAATAACGGTCGTATAGAAGCTGGCCCCTCCAACCACGACTGTGCTCACAGTTGACGCTGCAATTAACCTTCCTTTCATCACATAATCATCCGCTATGACCCTAAAAACCACAAACAAGCCGTCCAGAAGCAAACCATAAAGCACTGCAAAAGCAAACGTGAAAGGCGCAGTGGCAAACTGCCAAACCGCAGCTAAACTGCCTCCAATCAAAGCGACATAGGTGGCACCCATCCTTCGCAGAATAATCGCTCCCAAACACAGTAGAGTAGCGTGAACAACGAAGAACATATACTTCAACGGAGAGGGCAAAACAACATCTGAGAGAAACACCACAACGCCAAACAGGGTTGCAAGCGCCACTCTCTTTGTTCTGAGCCTCATTAAACCAACTTCTCAGACTGTTTCAGCTTTCACTCGGATAAAGCTTGACTCCCACGACATAACCGTAAGGTCCAAGACAAAACAGTAGACATGCGCCATGGAAATTGCAGCCGCGACAAATCCTGTTAGAGCATGGGAAGAAACACCACTGTCTCCTTCTTCTTTTGCCCCTTTAAGCAGACAAAAGGATTTGCTTATTTTTTCATCGGCTCAACTACGTCTCTGAGTTCTTCAAGTTTCTTGTCTAGAGTTATTACGTCTGCAACTGCTTTAGCGAGGGATACTGGAAGCAGGACTCCAACCGAGCCAAAAAATGGTTTTTTGTACCCGAGGTCTCTTGTGGCTTCCTCCGTTAGGCTTACGTGCAAGTGAGTGATTTTCCATTCTGGAAGCAACTCTGCCTCGACGCCGATTACGTTGCCGATCAGTTTAGCGCCGGCGCCTATCACATTCTTTCCTAAGAGCGTGTTCACATTAACCAACTTCTCATTCACCTCCTCCAAACTCATTTCTGCAGTGCGAATTTCTTTCCGCCCTTTTTCTTCTTTCCTTTTGCGCGCTTCGACACGATTGCGACCTCAAACAAACAATTGGGAATTTTTTTTTATTAAAATTTGCTGCAAATTAAGAACCAAGCTTGTGCCCTTACTCAAGTAGACAGATAGACAAAATCACGGCGTAATCACTATGGTGATTTTTTTGACTGCCAATTCGCACATCTTTCTAATTCCCCTTTTGCCCCGCTGGTAGCCCACTTTGATTAACTTCAATTCTTCGAGGACGCGTACCTGCTCACTTATGTAGGCCTCGCTCAGCTCTAACCTTTCGGCGATCCTCGAAACATCCAGGCGCTCCTTCGAAAGCAATCGCAGTATCCTGAAGCTCGCCGAAGTCAGCGCATCAGCCACTCTTAACGCCTCTTCGCCTGTGGCCACCAATTCCCCTGAAGCCAAATAGACGCCTTCTTATAGTATATGGAATTCGAGAACCACCCTATAAGATTTTCATGACTCAATCAATATAGTTTAATGAGAATACTTATAACCTTTTAGTAATAGTTATAAGCTAACCAAACGTCTGGCACTTTCGAGGATGAAAGCGAATGGCGCACATTCTATCGCCGCACTTGTTTTTGCCAATCTTTGTGAGGGTTTAGCATGGACATAATAGTAAGCTTGCTCCTTCTCGGCATTTTTTTGATAGTGCTTAACTACTCTAGTCACGTGACTATCACTAACGCAATCAAAGTCTCGGACATAACTGGGCTTGGAAAAATGACCGTAGGTTTTATTTTGATAGCCTTTTCTACGTCTTTGCCCGAGTTGAGTGTGGCTGTTTTCGCCGCGTTTGGCGGCGAGGGTGCGATTTCGGTTG
Organism: Candidatus Bathyarchaeia archaeon; assembly: GCA_035283685.1. Classification (NCBI taxonomy): domain Archaea; kingdom Thermoproteati; phylum Candidatus Bathyarchaeota; class Bathyarchaeia (SeqCode); species Bathyarchaeia archaeon. The sequence goes on along the minus strand of DATETJ010000005.1, from coordinate 41,357 downwards.
GAAACGTCATTGGCTCAAACGTTGTGAACGTTTGTCTAATAGTCGGGTTATCTGCTCTTCTCGTTGCTTCATTGGGGCGTTCACGTAATGTGAAAATGATCCCTACCATGGCTAAGAGAGAGTTTGGAAGCCTCTACTTCGGTCTCTTCGTGGCTTCGATCATTCCCTTGTCGTTGGTGTATCTAGCTTATGCAAGTTGGTTTGTTGGCTTGATTTTGTTGTTGATTTTTGGCTTATACACATATCAGTTGTCCAAGATTAGAATCCCAGCTGGAGAGAGTGAAGAGGTTTCTGAGGATATGAGGAGGAAATTGCGCCTATACGTCGCGCTCACCTTCGTGGGTGTCGCAGGCGTTATTCTAAGCGCTTATTTTATAGTTGAGTCCGCAGTTGTTATAGCGGAATTTGCAGGCTTGTCAAAGGCCTTGATCGGCGCCACTGTTATTGCGTTTGGCACCAGTCTGCCAGAATTCTCCATTAGCGTGAAGGCTTTTCTTAAGGGACACTCAGCGTTAGCCTTAGGTAACATCATAGGAAGCGGCTTCATGAACATAACATTGATTTTGGGGGTTACTTTGATTGCTTCGCCGTTTACGGTGAAGGACATGGTCTTTTTCACCGATTTGGTCATTTTTTCTCTCATCGCCAACCTATTTTTATGGTATTTCTTGTCGATGGAGAGGTTGGGCTGGAAAGAGGGCGCGATTCTGCTCTTCATATACGTACTTTTCTTGGCGACAACTCTCGGCATAATATCTTTACGCCCATAGTCAAGCCGAGTCTGAACGAGAACGAGCCTTGATATGACAAGGAAAAAATTGCGCCATTTTCGAAGGGTGATGCCGGTTTTCATCATCGGTGACAATGTTGCCGACGCTGTCCTTTCCATAAAAGTCGAACCTCTGATTAGCCCTGTTGCAATTAGGAGTCATGCTTATGGCTGTTGGCCTTCTAAAGTTCGGGAATGTCGCGGACGGGGATAACTGTAGGTCCTGACCTATACTTCCAACCTTTGGGAGTATAGTATAGTAAATAAGGAATATTTATAAGTTAACAGTGATGTTTATTGCTCAGTGATAAAAATGGCTAAGAAAGAAGAACCGAAAGCAGAGGAACCTAGAGGCGAAGAGAGAAGAATAGAGACTTTTGGCTCGGAAGCATACACTGAATCTGCAAGGGCTATGCGCGAAGTCGGCGCCAGAGTTGCCCTCTCCATCGGAGCCGCAATAGTGATTTGGCTCGTCGGACAGATGGTGTTCATACCCATTTCGAAAGGAATGGAGGAAGTGTTTCTCGGCTATCCAGTGCACGCAATCATCAGCTTCATCTTCGTGGTAGCATTGGCCATCATAATTTTCACGGTATTCATTGACATTCGAAGATTAACTGGTGGAATCGCAGGCGTCTTGGCGTACCAATTCGGTAAGGCGAGCGGTGAAGTCAATGTGGAATCCTTTAGACACTATAGAATAGCCTTAGACGGCGTACTATACGTCATCATTGTGTCATTGACCTATCTGCTGTTCGCGCAATATCTCGGAGACATTCACCCAGCGATACCTGCAATCGTCTTGATCCTCATTGTAATCTGGGCTATCTTTGCATTATGGAGAAGCTGCAGAGCAATAGCTGCGGAGATCGGTCGATACACCTCAAAATGGGCTGACGAGCTAGAGAGCCGCGCAAAGAAAGCATAAGCAGTGATAGCATTGCGGGTATTATCAAAAATCTCCATTTTTTTGACCATCCTCACAGTTGATCTTGCATTTTTCATTGTCATAAAGCAATACTTTCCGGAAAGTTACGATTGGATCATCGCGACGACAAGTTATCAGACTGGAATCTCTCTTGAGATTACAAGATCATTATTCATCATCGCAGGTTTTGTCATTGTATTGATCTGTGTGCCCGTGATCTTATACTTCATTTATAGATTAGTGGAAAAGGTTGCAAAACCACTTTAGAGGAGAGGATATTGAATATGTCAACCCAAATAAGACGCGAAATCGATGACCTTGCTCAATGTTTAAGAAGCCATGGCCCAGCTACGTTTCATAATTTCCTCACCGCCATCATAATATGGCTTTTCGGAATCTTGGTTTTCATACCATTAGCTAACTCCTTAAACTGGCAAACTGGACTGCTATGTTCCCTGGTCGTTTTCACAGCATTCACAATCTTTATGTTTCGAGCTGTCCTCGGTTTCAAAAAACTGATTGATGCGTTTTCTTTTTTTCCGGCAAGGAAATACGGTTCAAAACGGGGAATAAACCAAGAGGACGCATTGACTCTTTTCAAATATGTCTTTTACGTCATCTTTGTTCTCATCGTTTACGCGCTATATTTTCCGTTCTTAACAAGTTTTCACTTTGCGATCAGCGGCATTGTTTTAATAGTCATTCTAATTTGGATTTTCTTCCTAGCATTAAGAATCCTATCAATTTTATCTTCTAAGATTTTGCAGGGGTTCTTGCAGGATTGACAAAAGCTTAAACCACCTAAACAGCATATATAAGCCTAAATGCTCCCAAGTATTAATGACGCGATAACTGCGATTGCTATGATGATAAGTGTTTCTCCCAAGGTTGTTTTCCAGTGTACTTTCGATTTCTCCGAGCGATAACGAATGAGGATTCCCAACATTGCAACTATCACGCCAAATGAGAAGAATACATTAAAAGGAGCCGGAAGAGTTGAGAAAAACGCTACTGGCAGTATGCCTACAGAAAATGTTGTAATGCTACAGGTCAACGCAGCCCGCAAATTCGTTCTGGTTCTTCGCCTTCTAAGGATTGAAAATAAATCCTTGACGAGCCTGAGGGATTTTGTTCTTTCCCTTTTGTCTAATATGTCATTCACACTGTATTCCATTAAGGCCCTGAGAGAAAGCGCGTCCGCGATGTCTTCTGTTTTGCTACCTAGCATAAAACTTGAAAAGTTTGTTATCGATACTGCTGACAAGCCCAGAAGAGCAGTCCATATCATTGTACGCGATGTCAAACTCACTAGAAGCGCTGAAAGGACGATAACAAGACCAGTGATAGTGCCATCCGCCAATCCGGCAATGAATTCAAGTATATGTTCTCTCTTAGTTAGCAAGTTTTTCCAGTGCTTGCTGAGCCTAATTCCCTCATTTGTTAGAGTAAAAACTTCATTAGTGAAAGCCACGACATTCTCAGATGCCATCTCGGTCAGAGCTTCTTCTAGATCCGCGGGTTCAATGGCGGTGTTACGTGCTAAATATTTGTCAATTCTATGAATGATTTGGTCTTTTGTGAGATGTTCTCCTCTCTTAAAACTTAGTAAGATGATTAATCTTATAATGTCGGGTAATTCTTGCACTTCAAATGACAGTGCCCGGAGTCACCACTTGCGACCCAAACTCAAGATTGGCAACTAATAAATTTTATGTGTTATTAAATCGTCAGAAAGAAAAGTTTGGTTTTATCGTGGCGCGGATTTCTTTCTTTTCTGTTTCTTAGCGCGTGCACGCGCCCTGCGTTTTTTCTTCTTAGCTTTCTTCTTGAACGGCAAATTTCTTCACTGCACCTAACGTATGCTAAATATAAATGTGTTATTCAGAAAAAAACGGGGTTTAGTTTAGACGTTGTTAGTCTCTTAATTGCTTACTTCTTTCCGCCCTTTTTCTTCTTCCCTTTTGCCTTCTTCGGCACTATTGCAACCTCAAACCGACAATAGGAAACAATTTCTATTTAAAATTTGCTTCACGCATTCATTTTTGCCACTCATAAAAAATCCTGTTCAAAAAGAGTTGCATACAAAAGTTCAAGCGATTTTTTACTTTGAATGAACATACAGAGTTACCAACAAACTGCTAGTAGGCGAAGCTTTGCATTTCATGACACAAATCAACTGAAACTGAAGGACATACGAAGCTTCGAGTCAAAGGTAATCTGCTTATTTATTTCAGCGCCTCCCTCTTTTTGTACGTAGTGCAAATGTGCCTACGGTTGCGATGACTGCGGTGGAGATTATAACGATCACTGCTAGGTTGATGTAAACGTCTGAGTAGAGTAGGCCGTATTGAAGTGGTAGTGTTGCCAAAACAGCGGCAGCTAAACCTCGAGTCAGAACTACGCCCATGATAGGTCGTTCTTCACGCAGTTCACTGTGAAGAGTCGCGAGTGTCACTGCTCCAAATCTAACGAGCAAAAGCAGAAGCGACAAAATCGCTCCAAGGAACAGAACCCACACGTTAGAAATCATTACTATCAAGCCTAAGAAAACAAAGAAGAACGTTCTTATCAAAAACGCTATCTCCGACTCAAAACGCCTCAAGCCTGCATCAACAGCAACTTCACTTTGTCTTTCACGTTTAAACGCCCTAAGTATTTCACTTTCATTACCCAGTATCAGACCGAAGAGCAGTGAACTCAACGCTCCACTCCCGCCTAGATATTCTGCCGCCGTGTATCCAAACAGCACAACGGCCAGTGTCAGCATGTATGAAAAGGGCAGTTTAACCACTCCTTTAAGCAAAATTAGCCATGCAAACCCTAAGACTACACCGACAAAAGCTCCAATTAAAAATTTGGTAACGATGTCTGCGGTCACAACGATGTAATTTACTTGTCCTGTCAAGATTACTCCTATAACAGCCAAAGAAACCACGATACACAATATGTCAGTAATTGCTGACTCTAAAGTGAGTATCGTGGAACACTTCTCACTGACGTCAATCTTTTGGGCAAGCGAAACTACCACGATGGAACTGCTGCCGCCGAAGATGCTTCCAAACAAGATTCCATAACGTAATGGAACTCCGACAAGATACCTCATAAAAAGAGCAATCACCAACAAACTGAACAAGAAGCCCAACACAGCAAGCAGTATTGCTCTAGGACTCTGAGACAAAACTTGACGAATGTTCATCTTCATGCCACCGTCAAACAAAATGAAGACCAACGCCAAAGCGGCTAGATACGGAGCCAATGTTGAGACAGATGAGTCAAGAAGACGCAGCAGAGGCCCAACTACATATCCAAGAATTATCAAAAACAGCATGTCAGGTAACCCTGTGCGCTCGAAAAGGTAGTTGCTTAAGAATCCTATCACTATGATTAGGGCGCTGACTACTAGAGCCAAAGAAACGGAGTCATTCAAGACAAATCACAAAACCTTCCTCAACGCCACAATGAATAAAAGATTTTTCGCTTCTGACGTGCGCGACCATGCGCTCATCTATCCCCACAACGAGCGGCGTATAGGAGCATTGCGCGCGTCATCCACAGACACGCGTACGTAGACTTCACTCATATTGGTCATTGGATTTCTTTTCTCTCCTGTTCGTCAGGTGAGGAGGAATTGTATCTAGCCTAAGAACGTCTTCGACTGTCTCAGGTCTTCGAATTGTCTCGTATTTCCCATCGCAAAGAAGGCAGACCCCGCCCCTTAGCCTGATGAATTGCCAAGACAACGATATGCTGTAGGCGCCAACATCAAGAATCGCTAGTATATCTCCTTCTTTGATCTGGGGCATTTCGAGACCGTATCTTATAACGTCCTCATAAACGCATAATGGTCCGGCAACGTTTACTCTCTCTGGCTTTCCCTTTCTCAAAACCGTCGGGACAACCCTGTGTTGATTTAGTTCTGCCTCGGGAATCAGGTTGAGCCCAGCATCAGTTATGACCCACCTTATCCCTGAGACTTGCTTCGCTGCAATCACTTTCGTTGCCAGCAAAGCAGTCGGACCTACCAATGCTCTTCCGGGTTCGAGAGCAAGTGTTGGAGGTTTTGATAATCTGTCGGTTGAAGCAAGCATTAACTTCGAACAGATTCTGGAAGCATATTCAGAAAACGATGGTGGTGACCAACGACCTCTGTGTGAGTATGGGGCGACTTCTTTAAACGCGAAGCCTCCGCCAAGATCGATTATCTCTGTCTGGAACCCGTATCTTTTGTAGATCGATGATGCCAAATCTGTCAAAAGCTCTATAGCTTTTTCATATTTGCCGATCTGCGTAGTCTCTGTACCGATGTGCGTGTGCAATCCTCTGTAGTGCATCCTTTTCTCTTTGGAGATTATGCTACAGCCATCAAGTATCTGCTCAGCTGTAATGCCGAACTTATTCCTTGAAGGGACCCTTCCAGGGTAGGAAAGTCTGAAGCCGACGTTGACCCTAAGATCGGTGTCACGCACTAAACTGACTACTCTCTTTAGTTCACTTATGGAATCGACGTTTAGCACACGCACGCCCAGTTCCATGGCTTTGAGAAGCCCGTCATTCGTTTTGGCTGGACCGTTGAAAATGATCCTCTTAGGATCTACGCCAATCATCTCTGCAATGCTGAGTTCAAGCAAAGACACGACTTCTGTCCATGCTCCTTCTTTGTCTAATATGCAGCACACGCTGGGCAGGTAATTCGTCTTGTATGAATATGCTACAGCAACGTTTGAGTATCGCTTTTGGAATTCATTTCTGAATTGTCTAAACCTGTCTCTCAAAAGCCCTTCGGAGATGAGGAATATGGGGGTTCCTAGGCTTTCGCACAGCTCCTGGACATCGATTCCTTCGAACTGGAGACGTCCTCCGATGCGTCCAATAATAGGTCCCATCTGTCAATCCTGGTCTCCGCTCACGCAATTCTGCTATTTACCAATAACTACCTAGATAAAGACTCAGTCATTTCCGGCGCGGAAGACGGATAGACTTCAACATTATGGTCTAAATGAATTCGAGTAAAGCCGCATTTGCCAGTGCGTAGCGTAGCAGGTCAGCCGTAATTCATAATAGAGAGTTGCGCGGAATCGACGAACATGAAACTCAAAGAAACTCATGCGCTGAAACGGCAGCTCCCGATGGAGTCTATTGACGGCAAATATCAGTGGAGATCAGCCGAATGGGGTGGATTTTACGTTTCTTTTCAGAAGGCGGTTGCTGACGTTGACTTTGCGCCACTAAACAAGGAAGAACCTGATGGTAGGTGTCATGGGCACCACTGGGGCTTCGTTCTCAAGGGCAAGATGATCGTACGCTACAAAGACCACGAGGAAGTAATCAAGGCAAAGGAAGCGTACTATCTCGCACCGGGGCATATCCCATTTGTCTTCAAAGGGACTGAGTTGCTAGAATTGACGCCCAAAGCCGACATCGAAAGACCGAAAGACATGGCCACGACGAACCTTCAGACAATACGAGTCAAGAAAGCTGGCACAAAGAACACGCGCGTCTAATTGCTGAAACATACCCAACCACAGCCCCAAGAATCCAATTCTGATAACGCCACAGGGAACGCAGATTCAAAAGAGCAAGCAGCGTGCGCTAAAGATGTTTGTCACAGAAAAAAGGGAGTGCGAGTTCTCTGATGGGGGGACGTGTTCTTATTGTGTCAGATCGACGATTTCTGCTATTGGAGCATTCGTTTTTACCGATTCAATGCCATTCTTGCAGCTGTCTTTCGACTCGTAAGCCTCGCCTTCCGCTATGGTTTCACCGTTCGCTGCCTTCAGTCTGAATCGGAATTTCTCTGCTGCATCCTTGTAGATCTCAAATTTCGGTGTTGCGGACATTTATGTTCACCATTCGGCGATAAGTATAGCATCTAACCTTTATAAATTTATCCTTGCCAACTCATTTGCGCGCGATATTCTATGGTTAGCCCGGGCGTCAGGCTAGAATCCAATAATCAAGTCGAGAGGCTTACATGATCCTTGGCATCCCACCGCGCTGCTTTCTTCCACGGTGATTATATCAATGTTAGCATTGAGGAAAAACTTGGATAAGAAGGCGGGAGTGTTATTTATCGCTCTGTACCTGCTTTCCTATTTGACACGGTGGGCTTAATAGGTGAAGAAGGCGCTAAGCGATTGCCTTCTTCTTCTCTTGAAATTCTCTTTCCCACAGAGCCACGTCAACATACTCAAACGTCACGCATGCCAACATTAAACGTCACGCATAGCAACATAGAACACCACGCAAAAAACACACAAACAGAACCCAACTCCCAAACCGAAACAAAAACAGCCCTCAGAACACAAACAAAAAAGTCTAACTTTCACCGCAAAAAAATTTTTCAGCACTCATACTAACGCCCCCAGAAACTCTTCAACATGAAACCAGCAAAGTTTAAATAAAATACTCCTGTCATGGTAGATAGCCCGATCTATAAAACGGACGCCAAACCATGTCAACTAAGGAGTTTCGACACATCGTTCGAATCGCAGGCAAAGACCTAGATGGCACCCTGAAGCTCAACTTTGCCGTAGCCAACATAAACGGAATAGGCATACCGTTAGCCAACGCCATAACACGCAAAGCCAACATACCCCCTGAAACACGCGTTGGCTTCCTAACCGAGATCGACGTCGAAAGACTCGAAGACATTGTAACCAACCCATCCAAACACGGCATACCCGCTTGGATGCTAAACCGCGCCAAAGATATGGAAACAGGAAAAGACATCCACCTCATCGGAGCAGATCTCACACTTAAGATCAAAACCGACATAGAAGAAATGAAAGACATAAAATCATGGCGAGGCTACCGCCATGCCTACGGCCTACGAGTCAGAGGACAACACACCAAGACAACAGGGAGATCAGGCAAAGCCATGGGCGTGAAGAAGAAGGACCTAATCAAGAGAGGAGCGGCGGCTACTTAAAATGGGTGATCCAAGAAAACAGCGTCGAAAATATGAAACTCCGCGCTTTCCGTGGCGGACTGACACTCTCCAATCTGAACTTAGGTTTCTCGGACAGTATGGGCTGCGAAACAAACGCGAGTTGTGGCGTCACAAGACAACATTGTCAAGATTTCGCGAAATCGCCCGATCGTTGTTAGGCATGCCTGCTGAACAACGCGAGAAAATGGAGAAGCAACTCCTAGATAGACTCAGTCGTCTGGGTATCCTGCCTGGGACTGCAGTTCTGGACGATGTTTTGGATCTTGCTTTAGAAGACATTCTTGAACGACGGCTGCAAACAATGGTCTTTAGCAAGGGCTTAGCTAAATCTATTTATCAGGCCCGACAACTTGTCACTCACGGGCACATCGCTATCGATGGAAGGCGTGTGCCTTCCCCCAGCTACCTTGTTTTGAAAGACGATGAAACAAAACTTGCCTATGCACCAACAAGCAATCTTACAAAACCTGATCATCCAGTTAGGACATCGATAAGCGCTGAAGGCCCAGGGAAACCCGAACTGCGAACCGGACCAAGGCGAAGAGGGATGGAGGAGAAGGCTTGAGCAAGAAAGCCGACAAATGGGCAATCGTTCACGTTTACAGTTCTTACAACAACACCCTCGTCCACGCCACCGACTTATCTGGAGCGGAAACCATCGCTCGAGCCAGCGGAGGCATGTTCGTCAAGGCCGACCGACTTGAATCCTCTCCCTATGCAGCCATGAGATGTGCAAGTCATGTAGCTACAGTGGCTAGAGACAAGGGCATCACCGCCATACACATAAAAGTCCGAGCGCCAGGCGGTTCAGGACCGAGAACCCCGGGACCCGGAGCTCAAGCTGCAATCCGCGCTTTGGCTAGAGCTGGATTCCGCATAGGGCGCATTGAAGAAGTCACACCGGTTCCGCATGATGGCACACGAAGGAAGGGCGGACGCAGAGGCCGTAGAGTGTAACAGGAGAAACTGCCCGGCTTGGAAATCAAAATTGTCGACAAGAATGATCTTTTCGCTCGTCTGACCATTGAAGGCGTTGACGCGGCGTTCATGAATTCGCTGCGCCGTATTATAGTCGCTGAAGTTCCAGCCATGGCAATCGACGAAATTGTGGTAATCGAAAACTCTTCTATGCTTCACGACGAGATTCTGGCCCATCGACTAGGTTTTGTCCCTTTGAAAACTGATCTGGACTCCTACAATTTGCCTGAGGAATGCTCGTGCAAAAGCGAGCTGGGCTGCAACCTATGCCGAGTCTCATTGACTCTTAACGTCGAAGCTGAGGACAGCGTTAGAACCGTTTATTCAGGCGATATGATGTCAGAAAATCCTAACATCACGCCTGTGAGCGACAGAATACCCCTCGTTAAACTGACGCCAGAACAACACTTGAAATTGGAAAGCTACGCGAGGCTTGGAAAAGGCGGAAAACACGCAAAGTGGCAGCCAGTTTCAATGTGCGTTTACAGGAATTTTCCAAAAGTGAAGATAAACGAGAAAGAATGTGACGCATGCGGCAAATGCGCAGACATTTGCCCAAAACGTGTTCTGTCGGTTTCAGAGGGTGGAAAGAAACTTGAGCTTCGCAACGTGATGGAGTGCACTGTTTGTCGTGACTGTGTGGAAGCGTGCCCTAAGAGTCCACCCGCAGTTGAAGTATCCTTGGACAAAGATGTTTTTGTCATGGACATAGAGTCTACAGGCGCCCTTCCCATTGATCGAATATTGCTCGAAGCAGTCAAAATTCTTGATCGCAAGTTCGAATCCTTTCTGGAACAGTTAGCGGTGAAGAAGGATGAGGCAAGTCAAGTCGCAGAATCCTGAGCTTCTCACACTCATTCGGTCTCTGAGAAAGAAGGCTAAGGAGAACGAGGCGGCCATCTGGCGAGACGTAGCCCACAGCTTGTCTGCTTCGAAACGCCGACGCGTGGCAGTGAACCTGAGCCGCCTGAACAGGCACACGAAGGAAAAGGAAATCGTGGTAGTTCCTGGCAAGGTTTTGGCCGCTGGCAAACTGGAGCACCCTCTAGTTATTGCCGCATTTGCATTTTCAGACGAAGCTCGTGCCAAGATTGCACAGGCTAAAGGCAAGTGTATCCCTATATCACAGCTTCTTGAGGACAATCCGAAAGGCGGCAATGTGAGGATAATGGAGTAGGAAAGCCGTGACCACCAAGGATGCAGCGGAAAGCACAGTCATCGACGCGTCAGGTCTGATACTCGGACGAATGGCCAGCAAAGTGGCCAAACGCTTGCTTCTCGGCGAACCCATTATTATTGTTAACGCTGAGAAAGCAACTTTGTCAGGCAGAAGACTTAGCCGCGTGAAAGAAGCTAAAGAATTTCTCAAAGTTGGGCATCCGGGTAAGGGGCCATTTCACCCCAGACGCCCAGACCAAATCGTGCGAAGAACTGTGAGAGGCATGCTTCCACGCCGAAAGCCGAAGGGAGCAAACGCGTTGAGACGACTCAGAGTCTTCCTAGGGGTTCCATCTGAACTGAAAACTGCAAAGATGCAGACTATTCCTGATGCTCATGTTGGCAAACTAAAATGTCCATATGTCACTATAGAAGAATTCGCTAAACAGATTGGATACAAACCTGAAGGTGAATGAAGTGTCAAGCACAACCAAGGTTCTTCTAACCAGCGGCAAACGCAAGACCGCGGTCGCAAGAGCCACAGTAAGGGCTGGCAAAGGCAGGGTGCGAGTCAACAATGTTCCAGTTGAGATTTTCGAGCCGCAAATTGCTCGAAACAAAATTCTTGAACCCCTACGTCTTGCAGGCGACAATGTGTGGGGACAACTCGACATTGATATAAGAGTGTCTGGCGGCGGATTCATGGGTCAAGCTGACGCTTCACGCACAGCGGTGGCAAGAGCACTGTTGCGCTGGACAAAAAGCTCACACTTGCAGACTTTGTTCACTGAGTACGACCGTACGCTAATCGCTGGCGACCCTCGTCGACGCGAACCAAAGAAGTCTGGCGGACCAGGCGCCAGAGCCAAGGATCAGAAAAGCTATCGTTAGCCAGCGTGCAATCTGAGTGCCCGCGGGCTTCCAACAATGTCAGGTCAAGTGTTTTAGGATACTGATTCCCGCTGAATATTCAGACTTAACAAATCTATTATTAAACGCTAACATTAGCAAACACAACGCAGTGTTTGATGTGCTCTGGTTGCTGAGTTACATGATAGATACAGCAGATCTGTTAATCCATACGAGGGAGTTTTGACATGCAAAAAGCAACAAAAACCATGGAGTATGATGCAACGCAAAAAAGCGACGAAGGACAACCCAAAGATGAGAAGCAAGGAATACCGGGTCATGCCACGAACGGTGAACTACGATTTTATGGCGCACGCGGTCTGATAATGAACCCGCTAGCGATGTGTGAAAAACTGGACAAAATGTTTGGAAGCGGCGCTGAAGCTATCGTTCACTACATGCTATTTGAATCTGGTCGAGATACATTCGATGTAATGACAAGAAACAACACGAATAAAAGCCAAGGAGAGATGCTCAAGGCGCTGGTTGATCTACAACCGTACACCGGATGGGGTTATGCCTCACTGAGCATTCTTCACACGGATCCTCCGATGGTGGGTATTGTGATTAAGAATCCGCCTGTCAAAACTCTGAAAGGTTCACAAAAACTAATCATTGGTTCGTTCTGGGCTGGCGTTCTTTCAAGATACTTCAATCGGCAATTGACGAGCAAGAACATGGGTTACGATGCTGAGAAAGACGAGTTCAACTGCAGAGTCACAGTGTGATAAAAGATATTGAAAAGTGAGGTTGAACAAGAGCGCCTGACCTGAGGAGAAAAGGCAAATGGCTAAGAGTTTGAGCGCGGAGCGATCTGAAATCTATCGGGATCACCGCGCCCAACTGATTCTCGGCAAGCTCCTCAGCGGTGAGATTGACAAACTTGATCCGATATTCGACTCAAAACATGGATACACTTATCCTCTGGTTGAAGCGGTAACAGGCGATGCGGCTGCTGCTGAAGAATTCCTGAACCGCCTTCATGAAATTGGCATCTTAATAAGGGAGGTTATCGACAAAGTAATAAGCTGTCCCAAATGTAGCTCCAGCAGTGTTTCTGTCAGGTATTGCTGCCCCTACTGCAAATCCTTCAACGTGAAAAAGAGCTCTCTTGTTGAGCACATTCAGTGCGGTTATATTGATGTGGAAGACCGTTTCAAACAGAAAGAGAGACTTGTCTGCCCTCGTTGCCACAACGACTTGGACAAGCCTGATGTTAACTACAGAAAGGCTGGTGTCTGGTGCGCATGCAACGAGTGCAACAAGAACTTTGACATCCCTGTTACTTCACACTTCTGTCGTGAGTGCAAGAACATCTTCGTTTTTGAAGACGCTATTTACAGAGATGTATATTCCTACACATTGAATCAAGACGTGATAAAAGAGGCTGGCGTTGGCTACATTTTGGTGGCTCCGCTCCGGGAATTCTTTAAGGGCCTTGGATTTGACGTTGAAAGCCCTGGGTTCTTGAAAGGCAAATCAGGCGCAAGCCACATGTTCGACATTGCCGCATGGAAGGGCGACACAATGCGTCAAGTTATAGTCATTGATTTGGCTACTTCAGGAGAGGATGCTGTCTCGGAGCAAGCTATCATCGCAATGTTCGCCAAAGTCTACGATGTGGCTCCAGACAGGGCAATACTTATCGCTATTCCTCGAATGAGCGAAAACGGAAGGAAACTGGCTGGATTGTACAAGATTGAGTTGATTGAGGGTAAAGGTCAGAAGGAAGCTTTGAAAACCTTAGAGAAGACTATGGGTCTAGTTAAGATTACCTCTGAACCTAGCTTGTCTTAGCCGCCAGTGTAGATTGCCATGTTGCCTCGTTCAGTGACAACTTTTGTTGTATACTGTCCAGTTGGCAACGGAATATCCAAGCGCGTATAAGAGAATGTGTCACCTGAATTCACAAATATGTCTGTCTCGTATCGTCTGTGTGTTGTGGCATTGTTAACCCAAATAGACACTAGATGCGCTGTGCGCGAGCCTTCGTTCTCGAAACTGAAGGTGGCGCCGTTGACTGCGGCTCTGACGGCTAGATAGTCTATGTCAATGTTTGTGCGTGTTGAATCGGGTCCTTGATCACGAACTTGGACGATGATTCTGCCGTCGTCCCACACGTAGCTGCGCCATTTGCTCGTTAGGTTGACTGCATAGTAATTCCATCCAACACTGGGTAAGTGACCTGCAGTTGAATTGAAGCCGTTGTCGCTGTATGTTCGGGATGTCCAGTTGTAAGCCCTTATGTACCATCTTTCGCCGACGTCATCAACCGCATATCTTAGTTGAATTTCAACACTCTGAATGGTCGACAAGGGATAGGTCGAAACGTCGATTGAAAACGTTCCGTTAAGATTGAGTTCACGCGGCGGGGGTGACTCTCGGAATCTCTCGTAAACGCCATCAACGAGTTGCGTATCCAAATAGGTCCCGCTTATTCGACTGCCTTGAAGTAGCTGGTACTCGCCCTGCGCCGCAAACCATGAAGAACGAGTTATCGGCGTAACGCTGCTTATGACAAAGCTCTCCTGTGTCCTCTCCCAGTCCAACTGGTTCATCTGGTAGCTCCATAAGATTACGTTGGCAACAATAACAACCAGAATTACGAGACTGAGGACCACCACTATTATGTTGCTCAATCCCTTTCGGTTCTGCCTGAAATCATGTAGGCGATTTATAATGGTCTGCAACTTGGGTGCCTCTACTCGTGACGATTTTCATGTAGTAAGCTGTGTCTGCAGTCCATGTGTAGGTTAGGTTTGTCCAGCCTTGCTCAAGCGGCTCTAACTGAAGAGGCGTAAACGATTGCGTGATGTAATCCACATAGACTCCGACAACGCTTATGCCTGTTTTACCGGTGTTGCGCAAATAGATGGATATGCCCCCTGATATGAACCATACATCTTCGACTATGAAGCGTTCTCCCATTGTTTCGCGCAAGTTGCCTGTAATAACGTACGTCGCTGTTATTGAAATGGACATGCCTGCTACAGCGATGACCAACAGTAAGACATTGCTCAGCACTGGTGTAATCGCCCTTTTGTTGCGCCACAGTTTGAGCATGTCCTTTGCCTCCTCAGATCAAGAGTTTGAGCGCTATGTACCCTGCCACCAATAAGATGACGCTGTGCTTGAAACCGGCGCTTACGGTTCCTTCACCCATTTTACCAGCCACTAGTCCACCGAACAAAGCCTGAGCAGTGCTCATGTGGAAGAAAAGCCGCCTCGCCTCGTCAGTTGACATAAGCGAAACGTTCAGAGTGGGTAATTCGCTCATCTGCACGAAAAACGTTGTAAACAACATTATGACAGTGAAGAGAAACACGAAAAAGGCCACATAGACAATGGCGACGTATGGGCGTGTCTGCGCTTGGCGTTCTTTCTCAGCCAGCAATGTCGACTGAACAAATTTGCCCATAGGTTCAAAAACCTTCTCGACGTGACCACCTGAACGGCTTGCTTCAATGACTAATGGAACACTCCGTTTAGTCAAGGAGGTGTTGACTCTTGCGCCGAAGGACTGCAGAGCTTCTTCGAAGGATTTGCCCCACGACATCTGCGCCACCATGCGCTTCAACTCGGCAGTCAGCGGACCATAACGACGCTTGCTTGCTTCCTCAACCGCCTGAGTCAGAGTCATGCCAGTTTTCTCCGATTGAACAATAGCTCGGTACAAGTCTGGCAGATGCTCATCAACTGAACGTCGCCAGCGATAATCCACATAGTCGAGAACTGCTGATGGAAACAACGTTATGACCATGGCTAGAACGACGTACTCATCGAAGATCGGCAAGCCCCAAAGCCTAACAACAGCGGTAAGGAGCACAGCAGTAGCTAAGGCTAAGGAAACGATCCAAGCGACTTGTTTCTCACGTTTCTCAACCTTAGGCATGTCTCTTTGATCACCGTTTCGGCGAAACTATGTCCAGCATGATTAAGAAGACGATTGAGCCCAAAGGAATGCCCAAATAAGTCAAGAGATTTAGGAGCAGTCTGGGGTTGAGCAGGCCAGGCATGCCTCCGCCCAGCATAGCCATAACTGCTAGCATAACAACCATGATCAAAGGTCCCGCAACCAGCAACACCACGTAGAACTCAGCCAGAACGCCCAACGTGTCTCCGAGACGTCGAAGTGCTATTCTCTTCAACCTCATGTACTGCGTCGATCGATCTGAAAGATACTTGTTAAGCTCACCGCCCGAATGCATCGTGGCTATGAAGCCCTCGAGCAGTTCTTTGAACTTCTCCGACGAAGTGCGCTTGGAAGCAGATTCCAAAGCTGAGATTGCGTCAACTCCGAACAACTCAATATCTCTGACGATGTTTTTGGCTTCTTGACAAATCGACAAAGAAGCATCAATGTTTGCCAAAGAACGAAACATCTGCGCTGGAGGGACACCTGCACCCGCCAAAATCGAGAGATAACCAGTCGTAAAGGGCAAACCTTCCTCAACGCTTCGTTTTGCGCCGTCAGCCTTTATGATGGGGTAGAGGTAGAAGCCAATGATTGAGGATGCCGCGGCCAACAATGTTGCGCCAGCAGTATATAAAAGCGTCAGCATCGGCGAAAAGTGAAGAACCAGTAGTGAAACCATTGGCACAACAGAAAGAACCGCAATTGTCACGAGCAGCGTTGTCAAGATGGCGAGACTTACATAGCCTTTAAAGCTGACTTTCAAACCCGATTTGCTTAGGTTTGTGTCCACATCTTTGAAAAGTGGCAACAACCTGACCGTTCTCTCACCGAGCAGTCGGTAAGCCAAAACCTGGGGTTTTGATGTGCCCTTTGAATCGCCACTGAGCTTGTGGTCTGCGACGTCTGAACGCTTGTGCAAAAAGGATAGAAGAGGACGCGCCAGACTCTGCAATCGAACGCAGGCTTTTCTAAGGCCATTATTGACTCCCTTTAGTTTCAGATCAGACACCTACCTTGGCTTTATGGTATACGCGCATTGGATCAACGTTGTATTCACGGATTACGTTGGCTACGTCGCTGTATTTTCTAATCTTGTTTTTCACCATCCATTCAAGCACGGTTTTCCTCATCACCAACTCATTTTGAACGTCCTGCTGTGAAACACTCAGTCTTTTCATAATTCTCTCTAGCACGTAGCTTCGACCTAGGTATAGGAAAGAGTCAGTGCCAGCATTCCAGCGATAGGCATCGTTTGTAAGCAGTTCCTTGGTTCTCGGATCTAGACCAACCATTTCGGTTGCTGAAAACGCTCTTCGTGCTGGTTTGCCTGCGATTTCCGTTCTGCCCTGAACAAGCACTATGTCAATCATTGGCAACAGCGATCTTGGTATGTTCATAGGCGCAGCTTCAAGGCGTCTGAGAGCGGATTCAACTGATTCGCCGTGGAGGGTGCACATTCCTAGGTGTCCTGTCGCCATGGCTTGAAACAGCGTGTATGCTTCCTCACCTCGAACCTCGCCTACAATGATGTAATCGGGTCGTTGCCGCACAGCCGCTCTTAATAGATCGAACAAAGTGATGCCTGTGTGCTCTTTCTCGCTACCGGTTCGAACCACAGATGGAATCCAGTTTTCGTGGGGCAGGTTTAGCTCAGCGGTGTCTTCTACGCTGACGATTTTGAATTCAGGCTTAATGAACATCGACAGGCAGTTGAGTAAGGTGGTTTTTCCAGATGCAACTCCGCCAGCCACAAGAACTGAAGCCCTGTTTTCAATGGCGAACCAGAGGAAAGCAGCCATTTCGGCTGAAAGGGTCTTAAACGTAAGAAGGTCTGATATGGTTAACGGGTCAACACGGAATCTACGAATTGTAAAGGTTGACCCTCTTCTAGTAATTTCACGACCATAAGTTAGTTGGACACGACTGCCATCTGGAAGAGAAGCGTCTAGTAAAGGAGACGCTATAGAAATCTGCTTGCCAGAAAGAAATGCAAGTCGAACTATGAATGAATTAAGCTCCTCCGCGCTTTTGTAAAGGATGTTTGTTGGTAAAGATTCGTACTCTCGGTGCCAAATGTAGATTGGAATCGACACGCCGTCGCATGAAATGTCCTCGATCATGTGATCGCGCATGAGCGAGTCAATCTTGCCGTAGCCGATGTAGTCACGCACAATATAGTACATGAGTTTGTTAACGGCTTCTGCTGGAATTTTCAGCTTGTAATCCTTGATCACTTGAGTGACTTGGCGTCTGAGGTAGTCAGTGGCCTTTTCTGTGGTTTCCAAGTCTTTGACGCTGACGTCTAGTTCTTCCATGAGGAGCGCTTTGATCTCGTCTAGATGCTTCTGTTCTTCTTGTAGAAGAGTGGGTTCGATGACTTCGTAGCGCATTTTTTGTGTCATGGGATCGCGGACGACAGCTGCGTACACGTTGGGTTCGGCGATGGAGTAGACTTCCCGAAAGACTGCTGACTTCTTCTGAACGACGCTATCCGCTTGTGACATCACCGCTCAACGCTCTCAAACTGTGTCGTACATGAATCTGTGTGATATCGCAAGAAATAATGTTTCCGACACACCTAATAAACTATATGGAGCATGACTCCCTCCCTAGATACAGCACGCTTCCCTGCCTGTTGCTTTTCTACACAAGGTTAACCTCGAACTCTCATGGCTCACAGCAAAGCGATGCATCCATGATTTGCGTAATCCACGGCAAAATTGCGAGTTTTCCCATTTCTCCATTCTATTACGTGAATATTGATGGTCTTTAGAAGTAATCAGATAGATTTTGCCTTAAAAATCCCATAAAAACACGATTTGAACCCCTTTCAACCATGCTCATCTACCATGATTTCCATGAATGTGTTTATCAATATGGCCCATGGAGCCATTGTTGCCATGTTCTCATTCATTTAAAAACTTCGTGTATCCTCGTCGCCGCCTATGTTGACTGTTTACATATATATGATGAACTTTTCGAGTGCTTCAGACATACCATAAGTTATTTATCCATTGAACATTAACCATTGTAGCCAGTCATGGTGGAGGAACCATTATGGCTAAATGTCCAAAATGTGGAACAGAAGTTAGCTCTCCAAAAAAGAAATGGACTATGGCTGGTCGACCGGACAAAGCGGGCAAGAAAATGCAGCTTGAAATTGGGCTTTTCGACTGTCCTAAATGCCACAAACCATTCCGCGTCGTCTTGAATAAGCGCAAGATTTAGAGCGTTGATTACTAACATGCCAACAGAGCGTTCTTGGACCAACAAGTGCAGCTAAAGAATCCAGCCATTCCCCTATTTATTTTCTCGATTCTTGTGCCATAGTTTGAAATCCAATGTTATTTATGGCCACACTCAACGTTTCTTCGATTCTCACAAATGAGGGTTCATGTGTTGAAACAGCGGTAAGTTTTTTAGCATATTGATGTATCTCTTCTGCAACAATAAGTTGCGACGCCGATGATTAAGAGGCAAAAAAAGCTGGCGAAAGATTGGCTTCCTTGAGATCTAGACTGTCAAATGCTATGAAGCATGGTTACGTGAAGACTGTAATCTTGGCTGTCATCATAATTGGAGGCGTCATGGCTTTCTGGTTCGGTTTAAGAGCAGGCTTAAGAACGGAATATCCTCTTTTGACTGTTGCCTCGGGAAGCATGATTCCAACATTGAACGTCGGTGACCTCATACTGGTTCAAGGTGCTCCAGACGCGTCATCATTGAATGCGGCTCCAGAACCGGACGGCGACGTGATCGTGTTCAGAAGCCCTCGTATGGATGGTGAACTAATCGTGCATCGGGCAGTCTACAAGGAATTTCATGAGGGATTTTGGTATTTCCGAACTCAGGGTGATGCGAACTTTGGTGAAGACCGTTGGTTTGGTGACGATGTGTGGGAAGGCATGGTTTCTGAGAGACGTCTTATTGGCAAGGTGGTTGGTAAGGCTCCATGGATCGGCTTTATTCCCTTGTACATCAGAACTCGCGAGGGCATCATCCTCATAGTCATTCTGATTCTTCTCGTTGTTTTCGCAGAGTACCTGCCAGTTCTGTCTCGAAAACAGCCTGAACAACGCTAGTGTTTTATGTTTGTTTCTGGCTTAACGAAGCGAATAGGTGCAGTCCTTATGCTGAAAGAAACGAAACCGAATCCAAAGGATGTAGCTCTTCAACAGCTAAGCCTCGCAGCTGAATACCTGAACCTTGATCTTGGAATCCATGAAGTTCTGAAGTATCCGAAGAGAGCGTTGATCGTTTCTCTTCCTGTTAAAATGGACAATGGATCAGTCAAGGTTTTCCTAGGATGCCGTGTTCAGCACAACGACGCTCGCGGGCCATTCAAGGGCGGGTTGAGGTATCACCCAGACGTAACCTTAGACGAAGTCACAGCTTTAGCCATGTGGATGACTTGGAAATGCGCTGTTGTGGACATACCATACGGTGGTGCAAAGGGTGGCGTGTGCTGCAATCCTAAGGTAATGTCGAGCCACGAACTGGAACATTTGACCCGTCGTTACACGACCATGCTTTTGGATTATATTGGTCCGTATCGTGATGTGCCAGCGCCTGATGTTTACACTGATGAGCAGACTATGGCTTGGATCATGGACACGTATAGCCTGTTCAAAGGTTACAGCGTGCCTGAGTCAGTCACGGGCAAGCCTACAATCTTGGGCGGCTTCAAACTTAGGGAAGAGTCCACGTCGAGAGGAGTTGCCTTTTGCATTCGGGAGGCAGTCAAACACCTTGGAATGAGGGCTAAAGGTCACACTGTTGCGATTTTGGGATTCGGTAGCGTGGGATGGAACCTTGCGCGAATAATGCATGAAGACGGATACCGCGTCATAGCTGTAAGCGACTCTAAAGGCGGGATACACAACCCCAGAGGCTTGGATCCGCTCAAAGTTTTGGAGTTCAAGAATCGAACAGGCTCGGTCTATGGTTACAAAGATGCCAAGCAAGTTACGAACGAAGAACTGCTGGAGTTGCCATGTGATATTCTGGCTCCTGCTGCTCTCGAAAACCAGATCACCAAGAGGAACGCGGGCAAGATCAATGCTAAGATTGTAGCTGAAGCAGCCAATGGACCAACCACGCCGGAGGCTGATAAGATCCTCAACGAGAAAGGCGTGTTCATTATACCTGATATCTTGGCTAACTCAGGCGGCGTCACCGCAAGCTATTTTGAATGGGCGCAGAATTTGACGCGTGAACGTTGGGGCGAGAAGGAAGCCAACGCGAGACTAGAGCGGATGATGGTCAAAGCTTTCAACGATGTCTATGGGATTTCGAGCAAGCAGAAAGTTGATATGCGTGTTGCAGCGCTGATATTGGGCGTGGGAAGAGTGGCTGAAGCCATTAAGACTCTGGGCTTGTGGCCTTCTTAGCAACCGCTACTCTTCAGGAGAAGATGAAAACTCATCTGATGCCTTCTAAATGAAAAGTGATTTTTCTCGAGCTCATGTTAACCATGTTTATATGCTGATTTTTTATGTAGTTTGTGAGAGAAATAGAGGGCGTCGCGAGACATGAAACACGTTAAAATAACAGCTTTCGACCTGCCAGATGCTTGGTATCAAGTTCTGAAGAGAATTTCAGAAGAAGGTGAGGATTTCAGCGTCCGTTATGGTTCAGAGATAACTGAGACTAAGAAGCTGGAGGTCACTCTGGAGGTTCTTCATCCTGAAAACAAGCCGCTGCTGCACGAGAAGGCTTCGTGTGACATGCGGTACGTGATGAATTACTTCATGGAGTATTTGTGGTTCGGCGAGAAGAAACCAGACGAAACCTACACTTACTCCAGCCGACTTCGCCTGCCTGTCGATCAAATAGAAGCTGCAATCAAACGTTATGGGGAGGAGCTTTTCGACCGTCAAGTTACCCTAGTTGTGCGGATTCCTGAAGACATACAAAAAGTGCACAGGGGTAAAAGGCATGAGCCGCCGTGCTTGACGATTCTGGACACTGAGGTTGCCCGAGACTTGACTGACAAGAGGCTCAAACTTGCTCTCACAGGATACTGGCGGTCTTGGGACGCCTACGCTGCGTTGCCTGCGAACTTAGCTGGACTGCAGCTTTTCAGTGAAGCCTTTGTAAAGGAGCTCAATAGCCGAGGTAAAGACAAGTGTGGAAACCGATGGGAAGAAGTGCATACGGGGAAGATGATTATGCATTCAAAAAATTGCCACATTTATCAGCGACAATGGTCACTGGTTGAAGAGCTGTTGCAGGCTAAGAAGCCGACGTTTGCCGAGAAAGCTAGGATTTCCAAGTCAGCTTGTTGAATTCAACAGACCTATCCGGGTCAGTATTTGCCTCACTGCTGGTATGGCTGGGCTCTCCGATGGCAGATTGAGTAATGATTTTCCAGTCAAGTTGTGGGCAAATATGTTATCGTCGGTTGGAATGATGCCCATGAATTCGTAACCTAGTTTCTTGGCTTCCTCTTGAAGCATGGGTTCCAATTCGGGTTTCCACCTGTTTCCGATCAAGCAGTATTTCTTGAATTCTATGTGCACTTCTTTGGCTACTTCCTTGATGCGGCGAGCAGTCATTAAGCCCATGGAACTGGGATCGGTTACAACAAGCATTATGTCGACGTCTCGGTCAGTTCTGCGGCTTAAGTGTTCTAGTCCTGCTTCCATGTCCATCAGGGTCACATCATAATTGCTCATCAACCGGTCTACAATGTGTGCTAAGAAAGCATTGACGGGGCAGTAGCAGCCTTCGCCTTCGCCGCGTCCCATCACAAGCAAATCGAAGCTCGGTGTTTCACGCAGAATCTCAAAGATACGCGTCTCCAAGATGTCCTCTTTGGTCATTGTGGGCGGAATCTCCGATTTTTCCAAAGACTTCTTCAATTCCTCTGTGACAATGCCCACAGTGCGAGTTACAGGAATGCCCAAAACGTCAGCTAGGTTAGAATCAGGGTTAGCATCAATGACCAACACACTTTTTTCTGGGTTAGTCTCGCCTAGAATCTTGGCCATCAGGGCGGTTGTTGTAGTTTTGCCAACGCCGCCTTTGCCTGAAACCGCGATGACTAAGCCTTTGGATTTCAATGTTGAATCGCCATTGTTGCCAGAATAAACAGCAGCGCACTGTTGGACTTAACTCTTTTTATGAGAAGAGAAAAGCTATGTGGAAGAGTGAAAATCGCTTTTCGCGATGAATTTCTTTTCTGTGGTTTTCGTGGGAGTTATCACGCAGATGCGCACTGCTGCCAATTCCTTATCGCGATTTCTTCCAGGTTTGCTCATATAGTCGTCAAAGGGTTCGGAGACTCGATATTTGTCGATGAGCTTTTGCAGGTAGGGAATCATTCTTTCTTTGTCGTCGATGATTTCTGCTTTGCCGAACATGATTACGCTCTTGTACATGGAGGCATCGGAAAGTGACTCGTCAACCTCAAAGCACACGTCAGGGTGGTTTTTGAGTGCTTTCATTTTCAAGCCTTTGTTGCATGTGTGAAAGAAGACCTTGCTATCCGCAATGGCATAGCCGAGGGGAACAACGTACGGGCCTTCGGGTAATGTTAAGCCGAGCCTGCCTACCCGCGAGTTGAGGAGGAACTGTTCGATTTCTTCCGTTGTCATTTCCTTTGTTGGCATCTGAGTTTCAAGACTCCATTCAGATCGATGTGTCTTGCTCTGACAGAAGGCGGTGGATCACTGAAGCTTGACGCCCAGTTTGCACCCAGCCAGTTCAGCCCCTTATCTCATGTCGGCTCTCCCCTGAGCGCTGAACGTCCAAGTTTAGGTTGCTCCCTTCCGGGCCTGGCCAGGTTCGCCTGACCGTCAGCCCCAAGGGACCGACACTCATAGCCAGAGACTGAAAGACAAGGCGCTCTTTGACGCCTCACCTCAGCCTTCAGCCCGTCGTATAGAGGGTTTACGGTCAAGACGCCTTTCGGCGCCTTTCAAGGGACCCCTAGCCCCCCGCCTAGACCCACCGCTAAACACAAACAAGCCCACAGACCATATAAAAGTTACACAGCATGTTGCAGGTGCAAACACTAAGTTAATTAACCCCAAATCGAACATACTCAAAAAACAGAGGACGATAAGCCTATGCCGAGAGAATTCCACTACCGTGGCTTCGCTTTTGCTGATCTGTTAGCCATGTCGATGGACGAGTTCATAAAGCTGTTACCATCGCGTCAACGCCGCAGCCTACAACGCGGCTTAAGCCCTGAACAACGTAAACTGCTCGAAGCCATACGAAAGATCAAGCAGAGTCCTCCAGTGGAGGCACAGAAAGGTCCATCGATCAAGACGCATGCACGTGACATGATTATTCTACCTGAAATGGTAGGCGTCACCATCCTTGTGCACACTGGAAAAGAGTTTGCAGCCTTTGAGATAAAGCCTGAAATGATTGGGCACTATACAGGCGAGTTCGCCATAACAAATAAGCCGGTCAAACACGGCGTTCCTGGAATAGGCGCCTCGCGTTCATCGATGTACGTTCCATTGAAGTAAGAACCGAGTTCCTTGCTCTAAGTTCTGTAGGATGGCTCGGTAGGCTTTTTGCCTTCAGCTTGTCCTGGCGGGATTTGAGGAAGCGGCAGCGGCGGCGGAATGTTCAGGGTTCGGGTAATCACGATGGACTCTATGAAAGCCACGTTTGATATTGACTGTATGATGATTGGTGGTGGCGGCTTCTTCTCTGTGTAACTGCTGTGAATCTGCTTCAGCTCTTCTCTTTCGCCTGT
The DNA here is from genome assembly GCA_035283685.1 of Candidatus Bathyarchaeia archaeon. Taxonomy (NCBI): domain Archaea; kingdom Thermoproteati; phylum Candidatus Bathyarchaeota; class Bathyarchaeia (SeqCode); species Bathyarchaeia archaeon. The sequence goes on along the minus strand of DATETJ010000005.1, from coordinate 17,034 downwards.
CACATGCGCTCTTCCTTTCACGCTGATCTGTGCCACTGCAGGATTATAGTTGATGGTGAAAACAAACGGCACTTCGAGCAAGTCGTCGCTCTTCTTCTCCACACCCACCAAGTTGAGATTGGTCGCAATCTGCACTGGCGGAATGGGCTTGTCAACATCCCACAATCGTTCAGCTGACAGATAGTGAATGAAAACTCCGACCCTTATCATGATGTATCAGAACCCATTTTTTCAGTCAATAATTGATGTTTTCGTGAATTTAAGTCTGCCACTCATTCTCGTTTGTACCGGGTGAAACCGCAGTGACCACAAGCGTAACGGTCGCCGTGGTCAGCCATGAAGTAGCCGTGTCCACATCGTTCACAGTAGGGGCGAAGCCTTGTCATTCCAGTGGCATCAACCTTGTATCGGGTGAATGCGCCTTTTTCTTTCTTTCTAACCTTGAGTCTCTTCTTTCCCTTGGGTTTGGCTGCGGGTGCGGCTTCTTCAGGCTTTTCAACTGGTTTCCCAGCTGGCGCTGGTGCCGCTGTTGGCTTTTCAGTTGCAGCTTTGGGTGCTGCCTTTTCTGTCGATGGTTGCTCTTTCTTTCCTTTGGGTTTTTCTGCCATGCAGTTTATCCCTCTGTTTTAGCTGGTTGCTCAGTCTTCTGTGTTGGTGGTGGTTGAGCTTCGGTTTTCTCGGTTTCTTCTTTCTTTTCCTTTGGCGTGTTTCGTTCGATTATGTATTTTGGCTCGATGCGTTTGGCTTGTTCAACTGAGTCGTAGGCGTTGGCTTCGCCTGTGGCAGTCATGGTTCCAGCTTTGGTTCCGATACGTTTGACGTAGACGACTTCGGGTTTTGCCTTGAGTATTTGCGCCAACTCATCGCGCACTTCCAAGCGTGTTGGTGTGCCCCTCGTCTGCTTATGATCAACTGTGAAGGCTATTTCCTTACGCTTTAGCAAGGGGTTGTATTGCTGCTGCGTGATTGTAACTTCCATTTAAACGTCCTCTTCGTGATGTGAGTTCGTTGATTTGATGCGACATCTGTTACTTTAGCTTTTTGGGAGAGGCTCCATAGCCTTTATGATGAGATTCACCTTGTGTTTTGCTGTTTCATCCACTTTGACGGCTACAATACCTTCATGGGGCTGTCCATAAACCACGTACGAGCCTTGCGGCGCCATCAACACAGCAACAAGGGTCAACAGGTCTTCTTCACCATCAATCATGATCTGCGTCGGTTGTTTCTGCCTCAAAGCCTCTTTGACGACTAGCCACGATTGAGCGGTTATGGTTCCTGCAGGGTTTTCGGCTTTTATCTTCCGGCTCTTCTGTGTTTTGATGGTCTGAGTTTTTTCTCTCATGACTTTGCCGTCAACAATCATAAGGTGCGGTTGAACGCCGGTCTTCAGCATGTTTTGGGAAACGACATCTCCAACCGAGATTAGGTATTCTGGTTTTTCTCTCTGGATCAGCAGGCTCAGCTGCTTCATTGTTTGTTCTGGCGTGCCTTTGATCAGCAATCCCAATGGATTCTTCAGTTCTTGGCGTAGCTCTGGTTTGAGGACGAGTGTGTGTTTTGGTTTAACGCTCATGTACTTAATTCTCCGTATTGATGCTATTCAGAAAAGGTAACTTTCTAGCGTACTCTTAGGGCGTATTTGCCTTTTTTCGTGGCTTTCATGGCTTTGGCTATGGCTGAGGTCTCCGGATCGAAAATGATGACGATTCCAGAGTAATCATCACTGAAGCTAGTGGATTTGCAGTTTGGACAGGTGGTTTCTGTCGTAACGTAGTTGCAGTCTCGGCAAGCTTTTCCGCCCATGGACTAGGCTTCTCCTCCGCCGGTTTAACGCTTAGCTCGTTTTGCTGCTGGAGCGGTTGGCGCTGCTTTCTTGGGTTTCTCTGCTGCGCCGCTCTTCAATCTTTCCACATCCTGTTTTAGCCATTCCAGCTTGCCTAAGAAGGGTTGGCGCGCTGTGACACCGACTTTGCCTGAGCCTCCGCCCCTTCCCAACGAGACGGCTGTGATGCGCACTCTGACGTGGTCGCCTGTTGCCAGCTTGCGTCTGGTTTCTTTGCCCATTAAGACGCCTTGTTTTTCATCGTAGGATATGAAATCGTCCATGAGTTGAGAAACGTGAAGCAACGTGTCTATTGGCCCCACTCGTACGAATGCGCCGAACTCGGCGATTTCCACAACTTCGCCTTCCACCACCTCTTGAAGCTTTGGATAAAATGTCAACAGCGAGAACACAGCTCGGTTGTAGGTTGCGCCCTCGCCTGGAATAATCTTGCCCACAGGGTTGATTTGTATGTCGGTAACAGCTATGACGTAGCCGAGTTCCTCGTCAACCATGCCCTCATACTTGCTTTTCAATTGGGCATATCCTACAGCTTCAATTGGGTCGCCGAACTTTTCAGGCGGAATACGGATGGTATCCTCAAGAGAAACAAGCTTGAACATGATTTGTCCCTACCCACGTTTACCTTTAGCTAGTTAAAGGCTTCCCTCCAATTCCAAACGGGATTTTTGCCTCAAATAGATTACAGGGATGCTTATATCCCTTAATCTTCGCCTCAGCGCCGAGTCGTTTGTAGCTACTGCGCATTTCCACTCTGCAGCAACTCGGGCAATCACGTCGTCACCACTCTCTCTTTTATTTCTTTCAACATTGACCAATTGGCATCTTTCCGCAAGTTTCAAGGCGATTCGCGCCTGTTTGCGAAGTGCAGGCGCTCCCTTCTCCGCCATTTTCTGCAGCTCCTGAAGCGTTGTCGAGAGCAGGATCGGCTCGTATTTCTGGTTAAGCAAGTTCATCATTGCCTCGAAAATGTCGATCCTAAACTGTGAGGGAATGAAGAAGAAGTTGGAGTCCATGATTACTTTTTGAGCCATGGTTCTACCAATCACTGCTCTTTACAGATATAAGTTTGGAAATATCATTGACACGTGCCCCGTCAAGCGCGATATTGTGAATATTGATTCTTGCTGCACAACTACTAACTATTCGGCAACCTTCTTCTTCATTTGATCAGCAGCCAAAGAGAACTACGAAGCGAGGATTAACAGCATGGTGTCCGCGCATCAGAATTCCATTGATAAGTATCGTGAAATAAGCGAAAACCTAGCTGAGCCTTCCTTGCTTGTCAGATTGATGGCGTTGTTTGAAAGAAGATACACGATAAGCGAGTTACTCGATTGGATGCATGAACGGTTGAAGTTCGACAAAGGAGACATAAAACGCCACAACGATCCAGGGGAAATTCTAGCTTATGGCCGTGGTAGATGCGGTGAATTCAGCATTCTCTTCACCAGCTTGTGCCTAGCGCACTGGTATCGAGCGAGATTGATACTTGACATATCGGATCACGTGTGGACCGAGGTGTGGGATGAGCAGCAGAAAAGATGGATTCACATTGATCCTTCCGAAAAACGAGTAGACGACCCCTATATGTATGAAAGAGACTGGAAAAAGAACCTAATAGAAATATACGCCTTCGAAAACGGCGCCATAGAAAACATAACAAGAAACTACAAGCTGGCAAAGGACTAGTAAATTGTCGCAAGTGACAGTTGCAACCGAGCAGGAACGGCAGCAAAACAGCTCTTTGTTCAGTCGAAATATCTCCGCATTGGCTTTAAGCAGCGCCATAAGGGCGATGGGCGGGTTCATAGGCGTTTATCTCCCCCTATACTTCGTACAAATCGGCGGTGACCCATTCACGTTAGGTATGCTAACATTTGCCGCATCGCTGGTTCAACTAGTCTTTCTCCCAATTGGAGGCTTCATAGCTGACAATCATGGCAGGCGAAAGATCATGGTTACTGCAGCCTTGCTTGGCGCTGTATTTCCCTTTTTATATGCAGTCGCTCAGGATTGGCGAGTTTTTGGCCTAATAACTGTGTTCGCCGCGATTGGAGCTATATCTAATCCAGCAACCCGCGCCACTGTTGTCGACTCTATTCCACCCGAGAAACGGACCACTGGAATTGCTGCTCTTCAAGTCGTCTCAACACTTCCGTCAATCATCTCGCCGTCAATTGGAGGGTGGATCATTCTGAAATATGGTTTAGAAGATGGGTTCAAAGTGGCTTGCATATACGGAGCAGTCTTTGCGCTGATCTCGATAATTCCCTTATTCGCAATGCTAAAAGAAACACTGCATCCTAAGGATGCACAGAAAGATCGTTCACCTTCGCGTAACAGCATTCTGAGCTTTGAAAAGCCCTCCTTTCTCGGGTTGCCTCAAAGCCTCAAAGCTCTAATGGCTTCCTACGCTTTGGTCGTGTTTGCCAACGGTGCAGTCTCGCAGTATTACATCTTATACGCGTCAAACGTAGTTGGGCTCACCGCCTTCGACTGGGGCGCAGTCGTCAGCCTTCAGATCTTGGTGGCAAGCGTTGTGAGAATCCCAGGCGGCTGGCTCAGCGACAAATTCGGTAAGAAAAGAGCCATGGCGTTTTCGTTGCTGCTCACAATTCCTATGATTCTAATTTTCACTATGTCACAGTCACTTACACAAGTCGTGGTGTCCGCTCTCTTACTTGTGGCAGCGGGAATCTATTACGCGCCGGCGCATGAGGCTCTTCAAGCCGATCTTACGCCAAGACCAGTCAGGGGACGCGTAAACGCACTGTGGGATATGAGCAGCTTTCTCGCTGTTGGCTTAGGTGCGCTTGCAGGAGGCTTCGCTTACCAGACATTTGGTCCAGCTGTGCCCTTCTACATCTTTGCCACGACTGAACTCGCAGCCGCGGCGCTGCTAATTAGTAAAGTGAAAGAACCCGAGATAAAGGAAGCCTGAGGCTCTGCTCCTCTGCGTTCTTCTGTGATGACGTCTTCCAGTTTACAATGGGACGGCGTGAGACATATAGGCATTTTATGCCACGAGGTAAACGCTTACCTGTGCCGTTACGGTGCTAGGACTGCTATTGAAGATTTCTATTTGAATTCGCTGGCTCATGGCGTCATAGGTTTTGACCCAGCTCTGGCCATTTGGGGTAGCTGTTTCTATGAGCCATGAATAACCAGCGTCGTCGCCGGCATATATTTTGAAATAACAGTTTCCAGGTGTTGACAACCAGATTAAGACTGTTACCTTGGCGTAACCATCGATTGAGATCATGCTTGAAAGCCAACTACCTGATGGCGGAATCATAATGTTCACGCCACCCGGTCTAAGATACTGTGTTGCATGGCCAGCTATGGTAATGTTTTTCGTGGGATCTCCTGTGGAGCCGTATGCCTCTCCCAATCGCTGAAGCTCATTGGCATCTATGATTCCGTTTTCGTCGTAATCAAGCCACGGATCATATCGACCGTTGCCCTGTTGACCCGACAACGGAGCGTGAGCCATAGTCAACAAGGCTAACGCTAGTAGCATTCCTATCATGAATTGTTTTACATTCATAAATCATCTCCCCCTCTGCCGATTTGGCAACATAGCAACAGAGACAAGAAGTTGCATTAACGATTTACGGAGAAATCAGGACGCTAAATATGCAAGCCTCTCTGTGAAGTGCACTCTTACCTAATGACTACGTGATTATACCATAGCCTATGAGTCGCCATCTTCCAGCGATTTTGCGGCTTATCGCGGTTCGCGCGCCTTCTTCAGCACTTACCGGGCGACTGAGTTTCAGCGTGGCGTTTTCGCCTCTTATCGATGTAACAGCTCCAGATGTTATGGTGGTTCCCACATCTAGTAGAAGAGCTTCGCCGACGCGCACGTTTTCGATCTCCATTAGCTCTTTGGTTCCCAGTGCGCGTGGAAACAGGTGGGTCTCCATTGTTAACTCTGAAAGCGTGGGCGGCAACGTCTCAGGCTTTCCGACAATGTTGCCTGTCAAGCCATCGGCTTTGGTCAGAGACGGATCAAGTAGTGTGCCCATGCCCACTAGACCTCCTGGTCGAGCTTCGTCAACGGCGTTGCCGCCTGCTTGAAGGGTGGTCACCTCTGAGTACAACGGTTCATAAATGGTTCTTCCAGCTTTTTCCACTCTGACTCCTGGGCGAATCTCTACTTCGTCGTTAACTTTGAGTACGCCTTGGAATATCGTTCCGCCCAAAACGCCGCCAGCCAATTCGTCCACAGTTGTGCCTGGTTTGTTCACGTCGAAAGACCTGAGAACAGACATCCTTACTGGTTTTGTCGAATCACGTTTGGGTGTGGGAACGTGTTCTTCTAAGGCTTGGATCAAAACGTCAATGTTCGCGCCGTGCTGGGCTGAAATGGGAATGATGGGCGCGTTTTCAGCTATGCTGCCTTTGACAAAGCTCTTTATTTGCTCGTAGTTTTCTAGCGCTCTTTTCTCGTCAACTAAATCGATCTTGTTTTGTATGATGATGAGGTTCTTGACGTTCACAATTTCAATAGCAGCCAAGTGCTCTCTAGTTTGGGGTTGAGGACAAGTTTCGTCGGCGGCTACGACAAGCATGGCTCCGTCCATCACGGCTGCGCCTGAAAGCATCGTGGCCATCAATGCTTCGTGGCCGGGTGCATCTACAAAGCTGACGGCTCTGACGAATTCGCCTGGTTTTGGGCAGCCTTTGCATTTGGGTTCGGTTGAATAACACTGTGGTGGCGGGCAGTCGGGGCATTTGTATACAGGCGTGTCTGCGTAGCCTAGTTTGATTGTGATGCCGCGGCGAAGTTCTTCGCTGTGTCTTGATGCCCAAACACCGGTTAACGACTGGACAAGTGTGGTTTTGCCGTGATCCACGTGTCCAATTGTGCCTATGTTAACCTCCGGTTGTTTGGGCAGTTTCTTCAGCGGTTTCACCTCCGCTTGTGGCGGTTGAGGGTTGTGCGGGTTGAGTAGACTCGGGTTCAGCTTCTGCTTCAACTTTTGGTTTCTTGGTTTTCTTGGGTTTCTCCGCTTTCTTCTCTTTTTCCAGCGTTTTCATGTTGATTTGGACTATGTCTTCGGTTATGATGTTTCCGCGGACTGTTTTGCGTTGGCGTTCGCCTTCGTGTGTGGGGTGGAATCCTATGCCTTTGCTTAGCATGACGCTGATTCGTACGCCGCCGTGTACGTTGGGGCGCATGGGAAAGCCGTCTTTGTCTGAGCCGCCTGTGATTTGCATTTTGGCGCCTGACATGCCTACAACTGTGCCGTCTATGGTTTCGCCTATGCGTTTGCCGATTAGGGGCACGGCTCGGGCGCCTTCTAGCTCGACGACTTTTGATTTGGCAGACGGGTCGGAGACAATGACCTTGAACTTCGCCATGGTTGAAGCTGTCTCTCCATGAAACTTGATTAGGCATAGAGAAGATAAGTATCCATTTATTAAGCGTTTGCTGAAACCTATCTACAATCATAAGCAGAACTTTGCGCAGGTGCGACAAGTTGAAATCACTCAACCAAAAAGTGGCTGACATCATTGAGAAACGCCAGAACGAATTAACCAAACTGTGCAGCGAGCTGGTTCAAGCGAGAAGTGAGAATCCCCCCGGAGATGTCTCAGACGTTGCGAAAGTGTGTGAAGACTTTCTGAAACAGGAGGGCATCAGTTATCAGAAGCTTGAACCGGAAGAGGGACACGTCAGTGTAATAGGCACTGTTGGAAAGGGCAAGCCTTCGCTGATTCTATGCGGACACATGGACGTAGTTCCAGCTGGCGACACAACTAAGTGGACTGTGCCCCCGTACAAGGGCGAAGTCAAGCAGGGCAAACTGTACGGGCGAGGCGCAACCGACCAGAAGGCAGGCGTAGCCGCGCAGCTTATGGCGACGGCAGCTGCAAAAGATTTCGAAGACGAGCTGCCAGAAAGAATCACTGTTGCTAATGTTCCAGATGAGGAGGCTCAGGGACCCGCTGGCGTCATCTGGCTGGTGCAGAACAAGAAGTTGACGGGCGACGCCTGCTTAATCACTGAGCCAACTGGCTACTTGGACGGGCACTATTCCATAGTTGCTGGGGAACGTGGAACCTGTTGGCTCAATATCACTGCTTTCGGCAAGCCAGCGCATGGTAGCACGCCGCCGCGGGGTCGAAACGCCATTGAAATGTTAACCAGTTTTTTGCCAACGTTGAAGGCTTTGGAGGCTGAAGCGGTTGAGACACCGCAAGATGCAAAGGCTCTGGTCAAGAACGGGGAAAGGGAACAGCGCAGGTTAGCGTTGAAGGATGGTATCGCGCCGAGTAAGCTGGTGAGGACGCTTACGCATTACACGGTTAATATCGGTGTCATAGCTGGTGGAACCAAAACTAATGTTGTGCCTGAGAAATGCTGGGCTGAAGTCGACATCCGCGTGCCTGCTGGGGGGAGTCCTGACGGTGTGGAAAAATTTGTGCGTAGCCTGCTTCCAGAAGACTTTGAGGTTTCGGTCATCAACAAGACGTTGCCTTCGTACACGCCTGCCGACGACTCTCTAGTCAAAGCTATTCAGAAAGGTGCTAAGCCGGTCTTTGGGTATGTGCCGCCTCCGACTTACATGCCTGCGACCACTGACGCTCACTTCTTCCGCAGGATGCTCGGCATTCCAGCTATGTCGTTTGGACCGGGCTGTGGCGAGTTAGCCCACACCTACGATGAATTCGTCTACGTTAAAGACATTAAGAACGCGGCTAAAGTGTATGCCAACGTAATCGCTGATTTTGGGGCGAAGCGCTAGGTTTTCTTTAGTTTCTTTTTTAATGTGTTGGCGATTTGTTCAGCGTTGGCTTTGCCGCGTGTTTTTTTCATGATTTGGCCCATTAAGGCGCTGAATGCGGCTTCTCCGCTTTTTTCGATTAGGCTTTTGTTTTCTTGAATTGCTTCGTCGATGAGGTGGTCGAGTTCTTTTTCGGAGAGCATGCCTAAGCCTAAATTGTCTACGGCTTGTTTTGCTGATGCGCCTTCATGTGTGGCTAGCCAAGTGATGATGTCGGGAACGGCTTCTTTCGTGGTTTGTCCAGCGTCTATTTGGGTGAAGAGTTCGCGGAGTTGCTGGTCTGTGACGTTTTCGGTTTGGATGCCTTCGCGTTTGAGGCTTTTTATGGTTTCAGTTAGGACTGCTGCTACTATTGTGGGTGAGACTTTGGTTTCTTTGACGATGATCTCGAAGAGTGGCGCGTACTCTGAGTCTAGGACTTGTTTGGCTAGTTTCTGGTTTAAGCCATAAGCCTTGGTTAGGCGTTCCATTTTTTGTTCGGGCATTTCTGGGAGCCGAGTTCGCAGTTGTTTCAGGTAGTCTCCCCTGATTTGTATGGGTGGCACGTCGGTTTCTGGGTACATTCTTGCAGCGCCGGGTCTGGGTCGCATGTACCTTGTTGTGCCGTCGGGGTTGGCTGCGCGGGTTTCTTCGGGTACGCCTTTGAGGGCTTCTTTGGCTCTTTCGATTACGGCTTTTAGGGCGTCTGTGGCGTTTTCCACGGCGTCGGCTACGAAGACTACTGCGTCTTGCTCTTCCGCCTTTGCTAGTTTTCTCAGTTCCTCTACTTCTTGTGTGGTTATTCCGTAGGCTGGCATTTCGTCGGTGTGGAACAAGCCGCCGACTCTGCCCCAGAAGCGTGCTCGATCAGCCATTTCAGTGCCTAGTCGTACTCCGGGCATCAATTCGGTTCCAAGTAGACTCGCGAAACGTGGAAGTTTGACAGCTAGTACCGGCTTGTGTTCGCTTAGGGCTTTTTTGATGACTTTGCTTTGGGTTTTTTGGAAGGCTTTTGATACGTCGGTGAATTCTTCGGTTAGGGTGTCTTTAGTTGTGCCTCGTTTTTGGAGTTCTTCTTTGATTTTGATGAGGTTGAGCTGGCGCTGGACTTCGTATTCCACTGCCTTGGAGACGAGTTCGAGTTCTTGGACGCCTTTGATTTCGATTAATGCGCCGTCTGGTATGCTTATGTTTAGGTCTTGGCGTATTGTGCCCAAGCCTCGTTTGACTTTGCCCGTGGCTCTCAGAATGCATCCTATTGCCAATGCTGTTTTCTCGGTTTCCTGCGGCGTGTACAAGACGGGGGCGGTTGTGACTTCGATTAGTGGTATGCCTAGGCGGTCGATTCGGTAGCGTATTGTTTTGCCGCTTTCTTCCTCGTTCATTTTTCGGGCTGCGTCTTCTTCTAAGGCGATGAGTTGGATTGGGATTTTTTTGGCTTCGACTTCGATTTCGCCGTTGAGCGCTGTGACGCATGTGCGTTGGAAGCCTGTGGTGTTTGAGCCGTCTATGACGGTTTTGCGCATGACGTGGATTTCGTCGGCTGGTTTGGCGTTTGCCATAAGTGCCACGGTTAGGGCGATTTCAACTGCTTCATGGTTGAGGTTGTGCGGTGGTTCCTCGTCCATTTCAACTAGGCACGATGTTGTCTTAGTGGCTTCGTAGAGGATTTTGACGCCTTTTTGAAACTCGAAGTAGGCTGCTGGATCGATTTGCCCTAGCTCGCTCTGGGTTGGGCGTAGGCGTCTGAGAAACGTGATTTCTGGGTTTTCTTTGAAGAGTTCGGGTTTGCAGCTGCAGAACAGTTTTTCTGCTGTGTCGAGTTGCTGATGGATTTCTAAGCCGACTTTTAAGCCTAGTTTAGCGTAGTCTATGCTCATAGGCTGTGTCAACCTGTGTCGGTTTCGCTCAGAGTGCGTGGCGAAATTTCGCCTGCAATGTTGGTTGTGAGCAGTTTTTTGGCTTCGTCTGGCTTGCGAGTTTGTCCAAGTGTCCACATGAGTTTGACTAGTGCGGTTTCGCTGAGCATGTCTTCGAGTGGGGTGACGCCAGCGTTGAGGAAGTCTCTGCCCGTGTCGTAGACGTTCATGTCTACTCTGCCCCAAATGCATTGGCTGGTCATAGCTACGATTACATCTTTTTCCACTGCTGCGCGAACTGAGTTTAGGCACTGGTGGCTGATGTGCCCGAGTCCCGTGCCTTCAAAAACTATGCCTTTGTACCCATTACCCACGAGGTGGTCGATTATTTCAGGGTTGAAGCCGGGATGAAACTTTAGTAGCGCTACTTTTTCTTCGAAATTTGGCTTTAAGACGAGTTTTCTGTTTTTGTCTCTTTTGCGGTAGTCTTGTGTGAGCATGATTACGTTGCCGTTTTCGACTTTGGCGAGTGGTTCGGTGTTGATGGATTTGAAGGTGTCTCTGCGGCTGGTGTGGCATTTTCGGACTTTTGTGCCTCGGTGCAGGACTGTGGCTGTGTCTGATGGGGTTTCGTGCATGGCTAATGTGACTTCGGCGAAAGGTGCTTTAGCTGCGGCTGTGACGGCTCCGGTTAGGTTTGTGGCTGCGTCTGAGCTGGGTCTGTCTGCGGATCGTTGTGAGCCGACTAGTATGACGGATACGGGTAGTTCTTGCAATGCGAAGCTTAAGGCTGCGGCTGTGTAGCCCATGGTGTCTGTTCCATGCGCCACTATGACTCCGTCTTCGCCTTTCTCGATGCGTTTGGCAACTGCTTTGGCGAGTTCCGACCAGTGTTTCGCAGTCATGTCTTCGCTGAATATGCTGAACAATATTTCTGCGTCTATTGTGGCTATGTCTGAGAGTTCTGGTACGACGCTGTAGAGGTCGCTTGCTGACAGCGCTGGCCTTACTGCTCCTGTGCGGTAATCAACTCTGCTAGCGATGGTGCCGCCTGTGCTGATGATTGTGACTTTGGGCAGGTTGGGCTTTTGTGTTGGCGGAGCTGGGGCAACGAATGCCGGTTTGGCTCCTGCGCCGGTCTTCTCGATTTTTGTTGATGAGGTTATGTGGATGCCTATGTTGTAGCCTGTTTTCAGTTTGATGACGATGTGCTTGTCGTCGCTGTATTCTGATCGTGGAATCAGGATGCCTTCGTAGGTTTCGGTGTTTTTTGTTATTTTGATTATGTCGCCTATCTCAGCTTGGGCTTGTTTGAGATGCTGTAGGGCTTCTCCTTTGTAGCCCATTGTTTTCTCATCCAAATCCTGTTTCACCAACGCTGCGAGGTTGTCTAATCGATGGTACGACTACACATAATCGTGTTGCGTTATTCTGTTTTTCGTGTTGGGCCGGTCTTCTTGAGGAGGGTATTTCAGCATTGAAGAATAAAGCCCATTTCGCGTGCAACTGCGCAGCCATAGTTTAATTAGGGTAAGATGTTACCTCAGGTTTCTATTATGGGCTCTGATGTGGGTTCAAAGTCGAGTGCTTCTTCAAAGAGGATTTTTCTTCCCACGTTGGTGTTCTGTGCGTTTTCTGTTGGTCCGCTTTCGGTTTTGATGGGGCTCTTTCTGTATCCTATTGCCACGGAGTTCGGGGTGGAAGTTGGCATTATGGGTCAGGTTAACACTTTTTCTTCTGTGGCTGCGGTTGTTTTTGCGTTGGTTATGGGTTTTCTGTGTGTTCGTTTTAGACACAAGTCGTTGTTGATGACGGGTTTGCTTTTCTTTGCCGTATCGTCCGTTGGGTGTTTCTTAGCGGCAGGTTTCGTTGGGATGCTCTTGGCTTACTCTATAAGTGGTTTGGGGCTGGCGATGGTTAACCCGATGGTTAACGCGCTGGTCGGAGAGCATTTTCCATTGGAGAAAAGGGCTAGAGTCGTTGCATGGACTGTTGGGGCGGGTGCGATGTCTTATGTCGTTGGTCCTTTGGTCTTGAATTTGCTTGCAGACTTTGGAGGCTGGCGGTTTTCGCTTTTGGGCTTTGTTACTCCTCTCTTGTTTGTTGGTCTTTTACTAGCGTTCTTTGGCATTCCATCTGATTCTCACAGTCATGGGACAGCAATGAGTCGGAGTGGTTTTCTTTCGGGTTTCAAGGAAGTTCTGTCGAATAGGTCTGCTTTGGCTTGTTTGGCGGGTGACGCCTTTCGGGCTGCTTCTTTTGCAGCGGTTTTGTATTATGGCGTGGCGTTTTTTATGCAGCGGTTCGAAGCGTCCACTGATGTTGCAGCCCTCATAATTCTGGTGGCAGCTTCCTGCTACACTGTTGGTAGTTTGGTCAGTGGTCGATTTGTGGATAGGATTGGGCGTAAGCCCTCAACAGCGGTGACTGCTTTGCTGGCTGGTGTGTTCACGGTGTCTTTCGTTTTTGTGCCTTATTTCTGGGTTTCTTTGCTGTTGAACTTAACGGCTGCTTTGCTTTTTGGTATGGTTACTGCAGCGGCTATAAGTTTGACTCTTGAGCAGGTTCCGGGACATCGGGGTACTATGATGTCGGTGGACTCCGCTTTTGTGAATCTAGGTTATGCTTTGGGTGCGGCTGTTGGCGGACTGGCGCTTATCTGGTTTGATTATGAGGGTTTGGGAACAGCACTTGGATTATTCGGCATCGTCGCTGCTACAGTCTTCTACCTATTTGCCAGAGACCCAACAAGGAAGTAATCGCGGGTAGGGCGTATCGTTGTGTGAAGATTCCATGAAATGCTTGGACTTTGGTGCGTCATGAGTATGGGGCACGCAAGGTTTTTGACATGTATGGTCCGTCATGGTGGTAGCCGAAGCGTTTCGTCTAAATTCGTTTTCTCCAGCTACACTTCGTAAGCAGTTCTTATTCAGTGCTTGCCCCTCTATTTATTAGCTTTAAAAGCAAGAAGGGAAGACACATTGAGGCTTGTGGGCTGTTTGGGATGATTGTGATCATAAAGCCTCATGCTGAAATGAGAATGCTGGATCGAGGCATCAGAGAAGCGCAGGTTTACAAGATTTTAGAAAATCCAGCAGAGGTTATCTTGGTTCGTTATGGTAGGTTGGCAGCTCATGGGAAAATCCGTGGGAGAGAGCTTGTCGTCATTTATGAAAAGAAAAACGGAAAAATAGAGGTAATTACAGTGTTATGGGTAGACGAAAGGAGGCTCCAGCGCATTGGCTTTGCTAGAATATGACCCAAGTTCCAACGCGCTCTACATTCGACTTAGAAGAGGGAAGATTGTCGAAAGCGAGCCCATCTCAGATTGCGTGATTCTTGATCTGGACCGTAAGAAGGAGATTGTTGGAGTGGAGGTGCTTGGTCCAGCTCCTATCGACACTTCGAAGTTTTCGCTTCCTGTGAAGGTTGTTTCGAAAAGTCCTAAAGCTAAACGGAAGTAGTTCAGGGAGTTATTGCCTTTTCTAGTTCGTAGACTTCGAATGGTAGCTTTTCGAAGCCGAGTTTATCGTAGAGTGCTATGGCGGCTGTGTTTTCGACATCAACGCCCAGCGACGCCTGTTTAAATCCTCGTTCTTTCAGTCTCTCTAACCCTTTCAGTGTGAGATAGGTTCCGATGCCTGATCTGCGGAATTGTGGCGCAACTCCTACCTCAGCGATTAGTCCGTCGGTGCCTTGTTGAACCGCGATTGTGAAGCCCACATATTCGCCGTTGAGTGAGGCTGCGATCCAACCATCTGGGTCATGGTTGGAGCCTTCTCGTTCGCGTAGCTGCTGTATGAACTTCTTGGTCTGTTCGATGTTGGATGCAATTTGAGCTGCGTCTCGGTCTTTTGAGTCTTGAAAGCATTTCATGAATAGGTCGACGAAGCAGTCTGCGTTGACTTGATTTAGGGTTGCGAGTTTGATGAGAAGAGGTGTTGTGTATTCTGGTGGAGTGTCAAGTTTCTTCCACATGATTAGTGCTTTGCGTACAATCTTGAAGTCGAGGGCTTGATAAAGTTCGATGTATGGTGTAGTGTCGCTGGGTCTTCCCATTATTGAGTATTTGAGTTTCTGAGCGCCCTGTTCCTCAAGATGCTTGATTGCGGCTTCAACTAGGGCGGAGCTTACTTCCAGTTGTGGAGAGGTTGGCAAGATGCAGGGTGAGTAATGGTGGATTTGACCGGTGTTTGCGTCTTCCATGCTTGCTTCTATGAACCCGATTGGCTGGTCTTGGGTTAGGGCGAAAATGAGCCTGTATGTAGGATTCTTCTTTTTTTCTTCGATTTCCTGTTTAGCGTTGCTGACTGTTATTGGGCCATGCTTGCTGAACCATGTACACGTCTTGTATCTTTCGTTGTGGATGTTGACGTATGTTTCTTCGTCGCCTTGGGCGTAGTCGCGGAAGGATAGTTTCATCGATTTTCACTTCAGCGTTTTGGACATGTATGGTCCGTCGTGGTGGTAGCCGAAGCGTTTGTAGTATTGTTTTGTTCCTAATGCGCTTATAATAACAATCTTTCTGCGGTTGTATTCTTCCTGTGTGATGTGTTCGGCTTTTGTGAGGAGTTGTTGTCCGATGCCTTTGTGTTGCCATGCTTTGGTTTGGTGTTTTCCAACTGGCACAACTGGACCGTAAACGTGTAGTTCGCGTACTATGCTGCACGGTTCGGCTGTGATTTCTGGTCTGTGGGCTTCGGCTGATGGGATGCGGAGGCGTAGGTAGCCGATTAAGACGTCGTTGGCTGTGTCTTCGGCTGAGATGAAGATTTCTTCGCCTTCGGAAGCCTCATACTTTGTGGTTTGGATGTGGATGTTGTTGAGGTTTGGTTTGACGTGGTCTTTGAGCCATCTGTGTCCTACTTCTCGGCATCGTATGCACTTGCAGCGCATGTTTTGTTCTTGGAGTTTTTGTTGGGCGAGTTGGCGGAGGTTGCTGTGTTTGACGCCTGCTTCAATTAATTGGGCTGGTATGTCTCTTTGAACGCGCATGATGCGAACCCATGGTGGAATAGTTTTCTTGATTTCCGCGATGAGTTCGGCTGCTTGTTCGGTTGTGTAGGGTTGGTATGTGCCTTTTTTCCACCATTCGTGTGTTTTGGTGCCTTTCAAGACTAAGCAGGGATAGATCTTGATCATGTCAGGTTTGTAGTCTGGGTTGGTGAAGATGGTTTTGAAGGCGTTTAGGTCTCGTTTGGGGTTTGAGCCGGGTAAGCCGGGCATCATGTGGTAAGCTACTTTCAAACCCGAGTCTTTGAGTGTGCGTGTGGCTTCTACTACGTCTTTGACTGTGTGTTCTCGATTGACTAGCTGGTATATGTCGTCGTGGATGTTTTGGACTCCCAGTTCAACTCGGGTCACACCCATAGCTAGCATGTGGTCTACTTGCTGTTGCTTTGACCAGTCAGGGCGTGTTTCAACTGTAATGCCAACGTTGCGGGTTCGGCTGGTTTCTGCTTGTTTTTCTGCTTCTGTTAGTGACTTGGATTTTTGTTGTGTTATGGCGTCTAGGCAGCGTTGAACAAAACGTGACTGATACTGCTTAGGTGTAGCTGGGAAGGTTCCACCCATGATTACGAGCTCAACTTTGTCTACTGTGTGTCCGATTGATTCTAGTTGATTAATGCGGCTGCGCACCTGCCTGTAAGGGTTGTAGCGGTTTTGTATGCCACGCATAGCAGCTGGTTCAAAACCAGTGTAGCTCTGAGGTGAGCCAACAGAAGGCCCGCCAGGGCAGTAGGCGCAAGGTGTGGTTTTAGGGCACGGGTAAGGCTTGGTCATGACGGCTACGATGGTTACGCCTGAGATGGTGCGAATCTGTTTTCTGCGCAGAACGGAGACAAGACGTTTTTCTTTGGGCTTTAGGTTGCTTATCAGAATTGAGTTGGGTGGAAGAGTCTGGAGGTTATAGGTTTGGGCAGCTTGCATCTTAACCATGTTTACGTCTTTGACTGTAGGTTTAGGAATCCGCATGAGGCGTTGAATGATCTCGCGATAAGCGTTTCTGGTCATTGAACTGTCCAGACAATACCACTAAGCCCGAATAGATAAAGCCTGTTTTGTGTCGGATGGAAATTCTATCCAAACAACTACTGCTGTGTTTATGCTTGGTATCCGTATACAATGAGGAATATGCAAACGAAGGCGATAGGCGAATAACGTATGAAGTTATTATTCGTAGAATATGAGGTTTTGTTCCTCTAAGCTTGCGTGAAGCTTATGCACTGCATCATAAACGTCCTGTTCTTTCTTCGCTCCTGTGCAGACAAGGTTCCCGCTTGCGAACAGAAGAATTACCACCCTAGGCTCGTCCATCCTGTAGATCAGTCCTGGAAACTGCTCCGGCTCATACATCGTTTTTCCAAGCGTGGAAACTGTCTTCTCCAAATCTATCTTTCCGCCTAACCCTGCAGAAGCAACGATGTTCACAACCTTCAACTCCGGCTTGCTGATGATGATTATTCCGCTCTTTTTCAGTTCTTTAACAACTGTCATAACAGCTCTGCGGGATTCCTTTTCCGATTTTGCTCCCGTGCAAACCATTTTACCA